>NZ_JQLU01000001.1 GCF_000744375.1 Carnobacterium gallinarum DSM 4847
TTATTACCGATCCAGTATTTGCAGCCACTGATCCACAAGCAAAATTAGTTCAAGCAGGTAACACTATAAAAGGTGTTTTAACAGCCTTAATTGTTGTAGTTGGTGGGATTGCTTGTGCAAAAATTGTTATTAAATATTTGCCGTCTATTGATGATCCACAAGAAAAAAATACCATGTATAAAGCATTAGGAACAGCTTTGCTTGTTACGGCATTAGGTGGGGCGTTGGTTTGGTTAGTACCTTGGGCGTATGGCTTACTTGCTTAATAGAGAAAGGAGTTAGTTATGAATAGCGATCAAGTGAAACAAGCCCTATTAGATTTGTTAAATGCAGACACTGAAAAAGGGCGGACTTGGTTTTTTCCGTCCAATGTATCTGATCGGTACACAGTCATTTTAGGGCTAGATTTAAAACAATCAGCAAAAGCGATCGGTACGGCATTAATAAGCGTGCTATTGGCAATTCTTATTTTCCGTAGCACAGCCGTTTTTCCTTTAATTATCTATGTCATTGTTGGTTTGGTGTCATTTGGTGGTGTATGGGCGTTTTATACGATTAAACCAATTACAGACCGACCTAACATTTCTATATCTGATTTTATGAAGCAAAGAAAAGACTTTTCTAAAAGACCAAAAGTCTATTATAAAAAGCCAAAAGAACGAGTTTAAAAGAGAGGTGATTTCATTGTTTGATTTTCTAAAAACAAGTTCCAAAAGTAACGATAATAAAAAAAACGATCCTATAAAAGAAATGATTTATTGGGAAGATAGTTCCCGATTTCAAGGCGTTTTTAAAGACTTTTTTGTCGTTTATCAGCCAGAAAAAAAGCAATTCAGCCTTGTGAGTATGCTAAAAGTTGACGGCTTAAACGTTGATACATTGCCAGTATCAGAGCAAGAAGGTTTAAACGAAGATTTTGGTGTCTTTCTATCTCAAAACGTTCTATATGAACCGCAGATCACTTCTAAGAATGTACCAGTAGAAATTGACGATTTTGTAGAAGCCTGGGGGAATACAGTAGAAAATTATCGCAAAATGCCAGGGCATAACGAAGCTTTATTACAACTAAAGGCTAGTTACTATTATCATTATAGAAATTTAGCAAGTAACATGGAAACTTCAAAGAAACAACATTTTGTAATTAATTCTGAACCAATTTCAAAGGAAACATACGAAAGTTTGGAATTGTCTTATCAAGTGTTACGTGATAAGACAAGAACAATCAGAACAGCTTTAATTGCATTTTTAAGTAAATATGATTGTCAGGTTGAAATTTGTACGATTGGCGAGATGAAAAAGGTTTTGAATAGTTAGGAGCGTTAAAATGGAGAAGATACCAAAAGAGAAAATTATTGTAATACCCGAAGTTGATACGGACGTTGTATCTGATTTAGCACCATTTAACTTTACAGTAGAACGTGACAAATTATTGATTGATGATTCATACGCAGTTCCCTATGTCATTACAAAATACAATAATAAACCAAGAGGAAATTGGTTTAATCGTATTCGTAAAATGAGTGGAGATATAACCATATCTCATTATTACACTAAAGCAAACGGTAACTCATTGAATGATTATTACAACAGAACCATTAAGAACAAGCAAGCAGAGATCGATCGTTCGCATGATCCGTTGACGATTATCCGTTTAGAACGTGAAATGAAAATTGCACAAACGCAGTTAGAACAAGCCGTTGACGAAAACACTTCTTATCTTTATTTATATACCTATGTTTTGATCAAAAGTAAGTCCGAAGATAAGCTGAAAAAATTGTGTGAAGATTTTGAAACACGTTGTATCGCAAGTGGAGTAAAAGCCTTGATTCCATATACTATGATTGATAAAGCGTATTGGAGTGCCTTACCTTTACAATCTAATGAAGTGCCTGAATACACGTACACAATCGCTAATTCAATCAGTGCAAGCAGTATTTTTCCTTTTGATGATAATGAATTAAGTGTATTTACTAAAAATATGATTATTGAGGGAATTAATAAAGATACTGAAAATATCGTTAGTATTGATTACACCAACAGAAAATTAGTAGTCAATCGTAATAAATTCGTTTTTGGTTTATCTGGTGGGGGAAAGACCACTTACCTAACGTCAGACTATTTGAAAAAATATGCTTTTGCTGATAACTCAACAGAACTAAAACACAGAATTGTTTTATTTGATCCCGAAGATGAACAAACAGAACGTGTACGTTCTCTAGGGGGCGAAATAATCAATCTATCGTCTATGTCAGACGTCCGTATCAATCCATTTCAAATCTACTCACGCAATACACCTGATGTCGATTTAAAAGAATCGTTATCCGATTTTGAAGAGGACGAACTTGTAGAAAATATTGAAATAAAGCATAAAGATTTTGAAATGACTGACAATGATATTGATAAAGAAATCAGCAAACGAATGAATATTTTAACGCCTTATTTCCTAATGGTGGATCATTCTTTGACTGATAGTCAATTATCCATTATTAAATTAGAAGCAAAAAAATGCTATACCACTTTGTACGAGAAGAAAAACTTGTCAAAAATGGAAAATACCGATTTTCCAACATTTTCAGACTTAGAAAATCGATTGAAAGCCTTAGAAGAAACTGATCCAAAAAGATACAAACGAATTGAAGATTTTATTTATTCATTAGAAGATTTTACAATCGGAAGTCGTACCATTTTTAACGGTCATACAAATATAGACTTAAACAATCCGTTAATTTGCTTTTCTTTGCGAGATTTACAGACCGAAGAAGGGATCAGAGATTTAGCATACCTCAACAGCTTTAGTTATCTATTTGAAGAAATAACCAACAATCCGCAAATTGTAACGTCTGTTTATGCAGATGAATTTCACTTTTTATTGAAGAATAAAATTAGTGCTGACTTTTTCTTCCAAGCATATAAACGCTTTAGAAAATACAATGCTGATTGTACCGTATCAACCCAACAGATTGATGATGTATTAAAAGCACCTGATAATATCGGTAAAGCAATTATTGGGAATAGCTTTACAAAAGTATTCTTTGGACTTGATGAAACGGAAGCACAAGGTATTTCAAATGAGTTGAAACTTAAACTCACAAAAAAAGAATTATCGTTCATTACCTCAAAACGTCAAGGGGAAGCTTTGCTTTTTCATGGTACAAAGCGAGCAAAGATAAAAGTAGATTTAACACAGGAAGAAATGCGTTTGCTTAACCCAGGCGAATATGAAGATATTTACGGCGTTAGTCCGAAGAAAGAGATCAACTGGTTGTTAAGATCGAAAATTCAATAGAAGGGAGAAAATAATGAAATACAAAATCTTGAAAAATTTGCAATTTTACTATCAAGAGAATGTAATTGTCGTTCAAATAAACGAAAAATATTTGACGAATCGAGAACATATTTTTGATATAGAAGAAAGTGAACAATATTTTGTTGATGTCGAGGAAATTTTAACCAAAGACGGAAAACTAGAAATTGTTTATCACCGTCCTAATGGCTATACACCACTACTTGATTTAAAAGAATATGCTGATTTTTATAAATTGGATATAGTGAATCGATTACTTGAAATGAATGTACTTGAGAAAACGAACACTTATCTAGCAATGCAAAATATTCTACTCAAAGATACACGTGACTTGCTATTTATTTATAAAGCAGATCATTTTGGTAATTTGCCTTACTCAACTAAAGAAGAATTAGAGCAATGGAAAAATTTTATTTGTAGTTTTTTTGGTAAATACACGCTTGAAAAGTATGAGAAGAACCGTATCGAAGTTCTAGCAAAAGAAAAAAATTCATTTTTAAATGATGTAGAAGCAGTTGAAAGTTTGGAATCATTAAGAGATTTAATAAAAAATCGACTAACCGAAGAACAAAAGAATTTCTTTTCTGCTGAATTACAGGACAAGAAAGCAGACGTCCGAAAAATTCGCAGAAATAAAAGCTTAAAAATTGCGTTAGTTGTAGGTGTTATTGCGTTATATGGCGGTACGGTTTTTCTTATGAAAGTAAATGAGAAGAAACAAGTTACGGCTACACAGCAAAGCGCAGAAACAGAGATCACTATTTTAAATAAGATTATTGATAATGATAGTGAGAATATCGAAGAAGATATGCAAAAACTCAACTATCCTAAGAAAAAACAAGTTGATATTTACGTGAAACTTGGTGACTACACTAAAGCTTATGAACTTGATAAAAAAGCAGATCAAAAAATTATTCAAAGTTTGTACAAACAAGGGGAAACCGAAAAAATAGAAAGTCTTGATTTACCAGGAAGCGACTATTTAGCAGACTTCAAAAAGATTTTAGCATATGACAATTCAACAGATATTGAGTATCTGGTTCAAACTAGTACCGATACAACAATTGTTGAAGCTTTAATCGATAAATCAGTAAAAGAAAAAGACATTCCAACAGTGAAAAATATTCGTCAGGTATCAATTACACAAAAGAAATTAGCAATCGATCCTAAACGTCAAATCAGCATGATTGACTTATTGATTGAAAATAACAGTGAAGAATTAGAAAACATGTATAAGGATAATTCTTTAAATGACGACTTGAAGAAAAAACAAACCAATGACTTGTTAGAAGAAAACAACACATTGCTTAGTGAAAAGATTGAATTAACAAACGCTGAAAAAGATTAGGAAGGTTGGTGATTTCATATCATGGGAGCAACAGCTGCTAAACTGCTTATTCGTTATCGAAAACCGATAGCGAAAGCAATTTTAGGCTTTTTCGTCTTTATCATTGTAATCTTCCTTCTTATTTTTAATAACGATCAAACAGCCCCTAGTGGCGGACTAGCAACAGAAAACCAAAATTTAAGTGAATCTGTTTTGAGGTACAAAAGTACCGTTGAAAAGTACGCTAGACAATATGACGGTATGGAATATGTGCCTTATATCTTAGCCCTTATGCAAATTGAATCAGGCGGTAATGGTGGCGACCCTATGCAATCAAGCGAAAGTTTAGGACTGCCCCCGAACACTATTCAAGACCCCGAACGAAGCATACAACGAGGAGTAGAGTTTTTTGTAGAAAATATGAAAAGCGCTATAAACCGAGGATCAGATATAAAAACAGCCCTTCAAGCGTATAATTATGGCGGTGGTTTTGTTGATTTTGTAGTTAAAAATGGCGGAACGTATTCTTTTGAGTTGGCTAAACAATTTTCTATTAATATGTCAGGTGGCGAAAAGGTACCTTATGTAAATGCTTTATCTACTACAATGGGCTACAATTACCGCTATAACTACGGAAATATGTTCTATGTGCCAAAATTACTTGAATACGTTAACGAAAGCCAGGCAAGCGCAGAGGGCGTTCAAAACAATTCTAATAATACTGGCGCTGTTCAAGTTGATGTACCTAGTGAGTACAAAAATAAATTACGTTATCCAAGATATGATGGACACAACTATAATACTAGTGGCAGTTATCCTTTTGGGCAATGTACTTGGTACGCTTTTAATCGTATGGCTCAAATAGGAAAACCAGTTGATGATTTTATGGGCAATGGTGGCGAATGGGGCTATAAAGGGAAAGCTTTAGGCTATAAAGTAACAAATAAGCCCAAAGTAGGTACGGCAATTTCTTTCCCTCCAGGTTCTTTCGGTTCTGATCCAGTTTACGGACACGTTGCCTTTGTAGAAGTCGTAAATGCAGACGGTACGCTTCTTGTATCAGAGTGTAATGTAGTAAACCCAGGAAGTGGAACAATCAGTTATCGAGTAGTGCCAGCTTCTATTGCAAATATTGCAAGTTATATTGAATAAGGAGAGGAAGAAATGGAGTTTGACAAAATAAAAGTTAGTTTGTTTATCTCAACGCTTGTTTTACTTGTGGTTACCATAGGTATGGTTGTTTTTGGGATTAAACAAGGCGAGCAGATCCGCCAGTTAAAGAGCGAATTAAAAAGCGTACAGACGGAACTAGCAGACAAACAAGAGGAACAAGACACTAACCAAAGCGAATCGGAAAAAATTATCAAAGAATTTTACAAGACAGTTTATAACTACGAAAAAAGCCAAAAAGAAATATCTATGACAACGGTTAAAGAATTAGCGACAGACAACGTTTATCAAGAATTACAAAACGAGATCAACGTAAACAATTCATATAGCCCACAGCAAAACACGATTCAAAAGTCTTCAGTAAACGAAAATGAAATAAAAATTCTGGCTTATGAAAGTAAGGATAATTCACAGCAATATCTAGTAACAGCACCGATTCACCAGGTTTTTAACGGTACAAAAAATGATTTTGAAATAAACCAAATTATCCAAATTAAAAACCAACAAATTACCCAAAGAACGACCATTCAATTAGGAGAGGAGTAGAAGCATGGCGAAGAAGAAGCAAGAGCAAGTGAAACTGATTATCCTAGTTATACTCTATCTACTATTATTACCAGTAACATTGATTGTGTTTAAATTATTACCTTTTATCATTGCGAATGATACAAATATTGAATTGAGTACCTTTGTTACAACTATTTTAAAGCACCCAATCAATACTTTCTTAGAGATCATTCAATCTACTTACATGATCCCGTTCTTCATTGTACAAATTATTGTTTTAATCGTTTTATTTGTCTTTCTACACCCTACCAAACGCCAACCGTTTGAGGTTGTCGGAAAAACAAATCCTGTTCATGGCTCGGCTTATTGGGGGGAGGAATCAGAAATAAATGCACCGAAAAACGTTCATTTGATCCCTGAAAAATCAATGAAAAGCATATTAGAAAAATCAATGAGGAGGGGGAAAAATGAGTAGTTTATTAGCAGAATCAGACGGTTTAATCTTAGGGAAATTTCCAAGTGGAAAAGTTGTGATCCAACCCGAAGATAGCAAAATAAGCAATCGAAATATTTTTGTTGTAGGCGGCCCAGGTTCATTTAAAACACAAAGTTATGTTTTGCCTAATGTTGTAAATAATCGCAGTACGTCAATTGTTGTAACCGATCCAAAAGGGGAAATTTACGAGTTAACCAATGAAATAAAAAAAGCCCAGGGCTTCAAAACAGTTGTGATAAATTTTAAAGATTTTTTACTAAGTTCTAGGTACAATCCATTACTTTACATTCGCAAATCAAATGATACAAACAAGATTGCGAACGTCATAGTATCAGCAAAGAATGACCCCAAACGGAAAGATTTTTGGTTCAATGCACAATTAAGCTTATTAAATACGTTGATTAAATATGTTTATTTTGAATATGAACCAAGTTCAAGAACTATTGAGGGAATTTTAGATTTCTTAGAAGAATTTGACCCACGCTATAATGAAGAAGGTGTATCAGAACTTGATGAACAATTTGAGCGGTTGCCAGACGGACACGAAGCAAAACGCAGTTACTATTTAGGCTTCCGACAAGCACAAAGTGAAGCAAGACCAAACATTGTTATTAGTCTATTGACGACTTTACAAGATTTTGTTGATAAAGAAGTATCAGAATTTACCAGTACAAACGATTTTTTCTTTGAGGAATTAGGAACGTCAAAAATTTGTTTATACGTGCTAATTTCACCCCTAGATCGAACTTGGGACGGCTTAGTGAATCTCTTTTTCCAACAAATGTTTACAGAGTTATATTTTTTAGGGGATAAGCACAACGCAAAATTGCCAGTACCTTTAGTTATGTTACTAGATGAATTTGTCAATTTGGGCTACTTTCCAACATACGAGAATTTTCTTGCAACGTGTCGAGGGTATCGTATTTCAGTTAGTACCATATTGCAATCTTTGCCCCAGGGCTTTGAACTTTACGGAGATAAGAAATTTAAAGCGATCATTGGGAATCATGCCATTAAAATATGTCTAGGTGGTGTAGAGGAAACGACCGCCGAATACTTTTCAAGACAAGTAAATGATACAACAATCAAAGTATATACAGGCGGAACAAGTGAAAGTAAAACGTCCGCAAAAACAACTAACCGAAGTGGAAGTAAGTCAGAAAGCTACGCTTACCAAAAAAGGCGATTGATTACCGAAGGGGAAGTTATCAATTTACAACAAGAAGAAAATGGCAGAAAAAGTATTGTGTTAATTGACGGTAAACCTTACATGTTAAGAAAAACGCCACAATTTGAATTGTTCGGAAATCTTCTTAAAAAGCATGAAATTTCACAGCAAGATTATATAAGCAGTCAAACGGAATTTGCCAAAGAATACATTGAGGAATTGGAAAAACAGCACAAACAACGAAAAGTGCAACTAGCAAGCGCCCCAATTTTTCATGAGAAGAAAAAAGAAGATGATTTGAATAAAAAAGAAATAAATCTACCTGAACAACCGATCGAATCAGAAGTAACAGAAGAAGAGGAAGAAAAAGAACTATCAATGAGTGATATTCTAAGTAGTTTTGATGAAGGTATAGAGGAAAACACAGCCAACAATGACAACAGCGAATTACCATTTTAAAGATCGGAGGAAATCAAATGAATGGACTGAAAGAATTTTTTGGGAATATCCCAATGTTTCAAAAGCAAGTCGAACGAGAAATCGAAGAAAAAGGGATTGAACCTAGTGAGGGTATTAAAAAAATGGAATTTAGCCGTCAAGTGATCCGTAACTTAGTGATTGGCGTTTTAGTTGTCGGTATTCTTGCTTTTGTGGGCATTTCTTATTTTAACAATAAGAATCAACCACCAGTGACACCAACAGCCACCACCGCAAGCAAAGAAAGCAACCAGTCAGAAACAAGCGGAGAAGCCACAGAAAACAGCTCACAAGCCGTTCAAGGGTCAAGCGACCATTTACTCAAATTAAGTGCGAAAGAGCGAGCAGACGAAGCGACAGAAGCTTTTGAGAGTTGGTACAAGTCTTTCTCTAATGGTGACGTGATTTTAGAAATCAACAAAGAATTATTGAAAGAAGGATCAGGCGGTACAAGCCCGATTGAATTACAAACGAAATTGATCGATAACTTAAAAGCCAAGTTCGGCGATAAGGTGTCAGATGATTTCTATACAGGCTTGCAAGCGAGCTTCAATTTCAATCCAGTCATTGTTGACGGTACCAAAGGGCTAACGATTTCTAAGCAAAATGATGATGAAAGTCAATGGTTTAGTACCTGGTTCTTAGATACCGAAAAAAAGGAGAAAAACACAAAAATTATTGTTCGTAATGATTTTCCTTTTGAGTGGGTGGATTGGCGGAACAAAGGACAACATGATGAAAAAGTAGGAAAAATATTTAAAAATGTTGATTGGGATAATGATTTAAGTTATGAAGTGATAGGGATTGATTTTACAGAAGCTACTAAAAATATTGAAACCAATCAGATTTTATTTGTACAAATGCACTACAATGAAAAAATCGGGAAGTGGCAAGTTACAGGTAATGTTGGAGGTGTTTACTAATGGATTTAATAGATAAAGCAGGAGAGGTCGCAGGTGATGTAGCAGACAAAATATCAGATACAGTTTCAGGAGTTTTTGAGGGTATAAAAGAAACCACAGATAGTGTGTTGCACCCAATCGATAGCTTGTTAGGCAATTGGGGCAGTGACCTTTTAGAAGCCAGCATGAAAATTGCCAATAAGACAACGTTTGATATTCCCAATATCGAATTGATTAGTACCATTACCAACGTGTTTGTCTTTGCAACGACAACCTTTGCGATTTGTATTGTGTTGTATAAGGTCATTGAAGCGCAAATACAAGCTTCTAATGGGAGTGGTGACGCATTGACCGCTAATATTGTTCAAAAGCTGTTTTACTCGTCTATTGCCTTAGCAACGTTGCCCTGGGCAATGAACTTTTTTATCAAAAAGATTGTTGCACCAATCGGGGAATATGTGATTCAACAAGTCGCTAATGATTTGAACGTGGAAACGATCGGCGAACGATTGCGTAATTTCTTAGTTTCCAATTTCTTTAATGGTGGCGTTAGTGCCGTTGTTCTCTTTGTTTTTGTGATCTTCTTTGCCTTTTCCATTGCCAAGTATTTTGTAGCGATCTGTGTCTTTTATGCCGATTTCTTGGTACTGACTATGTTAACACCATTAGTTGCCTTATCGCTTTTAACAGACGAACAAAATTACTTTCAAATATGGATCAAAGAACTGTTATCCGAAGCACTCACAATGCTTATTAAGCTTATTTTGTACTTACTGATGATTACACTCATGATTGCTGAAAAATACACGTTACCAAACTTTATGTTAATGGTTGGTTGTGGCTTGTTGATTATCAAAACACCGTCTGCCCTACAAAATATGTGGTATTCAACCAAAGTGTCAAAAGGTGGCGGACTTGGAAACTTAGCAATGATGGCTATGTTTAGAAAATAAGAGAGGGGGATAACGATTGTCTTATTATTTTGAAATACGAATTATTCTTCCCGAAGAAGAAAAACAATTTTTGAATCGAAAATTAAGTAAAAGCGAATTATCCGAAGTCACACACTATTTACAACAAAAGACAAGTCGAGGAATTCCAGTTAAATTTCGTGTAGGTATTTTTAGAGTAGAAGATCAAACAAAAATTATGTCTGTTACGCTGAATACAAAAAATACCAAAGAAACGGACGTAATTAACTTGTTATTAAATCGAGTAACAGATCAACACGTTTTAGTTTACTTGAATGAACCAACAGAACCAACGCTTAATACGCAAGAATTAAATCGTCAGGAGTTAAAAACGAGTAATGAACGCCAAGAAATACCGCAGACAGAAATTCCAACTGAAACAGTAAATGAACCTAGTGTTATTAAGGAAATATCGAAAAAGAACCAAGCAAAACAAACGAATAGTAGAAAAGAATCACTATCAGAATCCATAACCAAGAAAAATGTTCCCAGAATTCATTTGTTCATATCTATTTTGACTCTTTTTATTGTATTATTGATAGGAATAAGTGTTTTTCAACAAGTACAACTTCAATCAGTCAAAAAAGAGAGCGAATTATTGGAAGAACAAATTGAACGTGTCAAAGAAACGGATATTTCTCAATCGAAAATAGATACTTTTGGAAGATACTTTTTGACTTACTATTTTTCACAGGAAAAAAATCAAGAAAATTATCAGTCAAGTTTAAGAACATATGTATCCGAAAAGGTAGATATATCCGATTGGAAAGCTTTAGGGAAAACGCTTAAGAGTGTCAATTACTATGGTAGTGAACAAACAAAAAAAGGGTATAGCGTTGAATACCTTCTAAATGTTTCAGTAGACAATCGTAGTAAAATGCAAAAAATCACTTTTGAGGTTGAACCAACTAAAAACGGCTTTCTTGTGACAACTCAACCAAAACTTACAGACTTCTCTTTTAACTGAAATACGCTAAAAAGAGAGTGCTTAAACAATGGGAAAAATTAATTTAAATCAAATTTACACAGCAAAAGAAATGAGTGAAAGGATAGGTAAGAATAGAAATTACCTATCCCAAGCTTACCGTAACAACAAACATGAAATACTTAAAAATTTTAATTATCGAAAAATTGGTGGAACAATTATTTTCTCTGATAATCCCAATAATGATTTATCGCAATTGATTACAGCAAAAGAAGCAAGCCAGTTGTTAGGAAAGAATGATGAATACTTTGCCCACATTTATAAACGGTTTCCTCATAGACTAGAGGGAATCGATCACATTTATACAGGTAAAACATTATTCTTAACGAAAGAATCGCTAGAAGTTTTTAAAAAAAAGATGAATAAAAATGTCAGATAAAGCATATTTATGATATACTATTTATGTACACAAATATTAATTTTTAAGGAGAGAAGAAAATGAAAAAAATTGCCCTTTTAACACTTTTTAGTACAGCGCTATTGGTATCAGCCCCACTTGTTAGTTTTGCGGACGAAGCAACAGGTAGTTCAGGTGTCAATGTTCTAGCTGATGATGTAGTTGATCCAGTAGAACCAACCGATCCAACTACTCCAGTTGATCCAGTTGATCCAGTTGATCCAGTTGATCCAGTTGATCCAGTTGATCCAGTTGATCCAGTCGATCCAACAGAGCCAACGGAACCAACGGAGCCAACGGAACCAACAGAGCCAACGGAACCAACGGAACCAACGGAACCAACGGAGCCAACGGAACCAACGGAGCCAACGGAACCAACGGAGCCAACGGAACCAACAGAGCCAACGGAGCCAACGGAACCAACGGAACCAACGGAACCAACAGAGCCAACGGAACCAACGGAGCCAACGGAACCAACGGAACCAACAGAGCCAACGGAACCAAGCAAGCCGACAGAGCCAAGCAAGCCGACAGAGCCAAGCAAGCCGACAGAGCCAACAGAACCAAGTAAACCAGTAGACACAAACCCAATCGAAAACCCAGTTAATACAGATACAGGCGAAGTGATTGTTGCAGTTGAAGATAGTAAACCAATCATTCAATTAGCAGACGGAACAACAAAGAAAGTTGAAGCGAAAGAAATTGGCGCAAACGTTCAAAAAGACGGAACAGTAACGGTTAAAGGTTCAGACGGAAAAATGAAAGTTTTACCAAAAACAGGAGAAACAGAAAATATTGCATTGTCTGTCCTAGGGTCATTAATGGTATTAGGATCAGCATTCATTTTTAAAAAGAGAATCTAATTAAGTATTTATAAAAGCATGGTCGCAAGTTTCACTAGCAGCCATGCTTTTATTGAATCATTGTAGGACATTTTAAAGATAATTGCCCACTTTAAAATTAAACATGTGCTTAGAATCGTTCTAGGAAACACGATCCAGTCCAATAATCGTCGATAAAAACTTTTGAAAAAGGTTGGTGAAATTACCTACTTTTGGAATAATCACAAATCACAAGTGATTAATCACAAATCACAAGTGATTAATCACTTGTTTATTAAGAGATTAAAAGCTATAATTTAAATAAAGCGTGAATTTTATGACACAAAAAGAGGGGGGAGAAACTTGGAACTAGCATTTAGAGAAAGCTTAAAAAAGATGAGAGGTACCAAATCAAAAGAAAAATTCTCCCAAGAATTAGAAATGAGTAGATCAAATTATTCACGAATAGAATCAGGAAAATCAGATCCAACCATAAAAACACTAGAACAAATTGCAAAGTTAACTAACTCAACGCTAGTAGTGGATTTAATCCCAAATGAGCCAACAGAACCAGAACCAGAAACAGAACAAGTAACATTGGAGTTAGAAATGGAAGAAGAAAAAAGCAATGATTTCGTGTGAATAATGCACGAAATCATTGCTTATTTTTTTAAAAAGCGATATACTAGATATAACGAAACAACGAACTGAATAAAGAATACAAAAAAAGAGCCACGACCAGTTAAAGCCTGAGAAACTTTAACTGCGAGCCTTAATTGATTACCACCAATCAATTAAAGAAGTCGAGACCCAAAATTTGGTAAAGTATTTAATTACTTTATTAATCAGATACTTAAATATCTGTAAACCCATTATATCGGGTTTTTGAGGGGATTTCAAGTCTTTAAGAAGATACCAGGCAATCAATTAAGAAAAACTTAGTTGATTGCCTTTTTTGTTGTGATTCAACTTTGATCGTAGCTTCTAACTAATTAATTTTCGTAAGAAAGGAGAACAGCTGAATGAATATCCCTTTTGTTGTAGAAACTGTGCTTCATGACGGCTTGTTAAAGTACAAATTTAAAAATAGTAAAATTCGCTCAATCACTACCAAGCCAGGTAAAAGCAAAGGGGCTATTTTTGCGTATCGCTCAAAAAAAAGCATGATTGGCGGACGTGGCGTTGTTCTGACTTCCGAAGAAGCGATTCACGAAAATCAAGATACATTTACGCATTGGACACCAAACGTTTATCGTTATGGTACGTATGCAGACGAAAACCGTTCATACACAAAAGGACATTCTGAAAACAATTTAAGACAAATCAATACCTTCTTTATTGATTTTGATATTCACACGGAAAAAGAAACTATTTCAGCAAGCGATATTTTAACAACAGCTATTGATTTAGGGTTTATGCCTACTATGATTATCAAATCTGATAAAGGTTATCAAGCATATTTTGTTTTAGAAACGCCAGTCTATGTGACTTCAAAATCAGAATTTAAATCTGTCAAAGCAGCCAAAATAATCTCGCAAAATATCCGAGAATATTTTGGAAAGTCTTTGCCAGTTGATCTAACGTGCAATCATTTTGGGATTGCTCGCATACCAAGAACGGACAATGTAGAATTTTTTGATCCCAATTACCGTTATTCTTTCAAAGAATGGCAAGATTGGTCTTTCAAACAAACAGATAATAAGGGCTTTACTCGTTCAAGTCTAACGGTTTTAAGCGGTACAGAAGGCAAAAAACAAGTAGATGAACCCTGGTTTAATCTCTTATTGCACGAAACGAAATTTTCAGGAGAAAAGGGTTTAGTAGGGCGCAATAGCGTTATGTTTACCCTCTCTTTAGCCTACTTTAGTTCAGGCTATTCAATCGAAACGTGCGAATATAATATGTTTGAGTTTAATAATCGATTAGATCAACCCTTAGAAGAAAAAGAAGTAATCAAAATTGTTAGAAGTGCCTATTCAGAAAACTATCAAGGGGCTAATAGGGAATACATTACCATTCTTTGCAAAGCTTGGGTATCAAGTGATTTAACCAGTAAAGATTTATTTGTCCGTCAAGGGTGGTTTAAATTCAAGAAAAAAAGAAGCGAACGTCAACGTGTTCATTTGTCAGAATGGAAAGAAGATTTAATGGCTTATATTAGCGAAAAAAGCGATGTATACAAGCCTTATTTAGTGACGACCAAAAAAGAGATTAGAGAAGTGCTAGGCATTCCTGAACGGACATTAGATAAATTGCTGAAGGTACTGAAGGCGAATCAGGAAATTTTCTTTAAGATTAAACCAGGAAGAAATGGTGGCATTCAACTTGCTAGTGTTAAATCATTGTTGCTATCGATCATTAAAGTAAAAAAAGAAGAAAAACAAAGCTATATAAAGGCGCTGACAAATTCTTTTGACTTAGAGCATACATTCATTCAAGAGACTTTAAACAAGCTAGCAGAACGCCCTAAAACGGACACACAACTCGATTTGTTTAGCTATGATACAGGCTGAAAATAAAACCCGCACTATGCCATTACATTTATATCTATGATACGTATTTACATTTATATTAATAACAGTAGCATTAGCGCTATAAATTGTTTATAATTAAGATGGAAGTATAAAATCTTAGGTAGTGCTATTTAAATTTTGTTTAAGAATAGATATCATGTTTTTTTGAGGAGGGAAGAAATGAAGAAGAAAAAATCGGTCTGGTTTATGATGGTTGCTATTTTGATGGGCTTTATCCCGCCAATCTTGACTGCTTATTCGAGTATCGCACAGGCTATAGAAACTCAGCCGGATAAAATCGTAGATCAATCAGGTTTAAAAGTCAGTTCCTCTGTTTCATCAGATGGAAATTCTTTAAATTGGAAATTACAGTATGAAAAAGATGTCGCAAGTGATGGCAATGATCAAGCACTGAAATTCAAAGTGACGGCTGATGGAGAAGCAATAGCTTTTAATGAAGATGCCAGTTTTGCTACTAATGATGACCAATGGTTTGCGGAAAAAGATTTTTCGAAACAATCGCAGGGTTCTCTTTCATTTACAACGGTGCTAAATGTCTCCAAGGTAGCTCTTGAAATTCAAGCCGATGCAACAAAAACGGATGAAACACAAGCTGTCACTATTAACAAGAATATTTTGACTAGTGCGGTAGAAGGTCCGCATGCGTTGAAATTACCAGCAGTGGCTACACAAAAAACGACAGAAGTAAGTGCTACTTCTCAGACAACAGCTGAAGAAACCACTAGTAGCCAAGCGACCGAAACGACGACACAAACGGAAGAAGCCAGTGAAGCAACGTCGTCTGAGATAAATGCCTCGACGGCAACAGTGGGCGCTAGCAAACTTGAATATCTTAGTGGAATAAGTGCATTTTCTTCCATTAATTACAGCAATATTGCGCCAGAATATACGACAGATGCCACAAAAGGAACTTATCCGACTAATAGCTGGCAACCAGCTGGGCAAACAAATGTGATCAACCACCAAGGGAACAAGGAACGCAACTTTGCCACTTGGGATGGTGTAACTAGCTGGAATGGCGATCCATCGGACACAACGCATTCTTATATCCAGTATGGTGAAAAACAAACAGATTTTGCCATTCGTAAGTATGCCAAAGAAGCGAGTGAACCAGGGCTTTACGACGTTTATTTGAATGTAAAAGGTAATGAGCAACAAGATATCAAACCAGTTGATATTGTTTTGATAGTGGATATGTCAGGAAGTATGGAATCGAGTCGAAGTAACGGATGGAATGATCGTGCTGGTGCAGCCAGAAATGGTGTGAAAAATTTCTTGCAAACCATTAAAGACGCAGGCATTGGGGATTACGTCAATGTTGGTTTAGTCGGATTTTCTAGTCCAGGATATGTAACAGGGGCTAACGGTTATCTTACTGTACCGATAGGTAAAGTTTCGGATACTAGTCATATAAATGCAATCAATGATACTTTAAAACCAAAATTTACAGGAGGCACTTACACTCAAATCGGGATCGAGCAAGGTCAGCAGATGCTTGCGGGAAGCTCCAATGAAAACAAAATGATGATCGTATTGACCGATGGGGTTCCTACTTTTTCTAAGAAGGTAACCGCTGCGCAAACGATTGATGGGACTACCTATGCTACTGAATTTGGTAATGGATTGGATGAACCAGGCACTACCTCTAAACTCAATAGTAGTTATGCGGTTGGTTCTTGGGGAAATAGAACAAATATTGATAGTACTTGGCCGGCCACATTAGGAGCAGCTAAAATCGCCAAAGATGCGGGCTTAACTATCCACACGCTGGGAATTCAGCTGAGTAAGGATAGAGATTTTTTAACTGAACAACAAGTTCGCGATAGAGCAAGTCTTATCGCTACACCGGGTAAATATAAAGATGCTGAAACAACAGACGATGTTTCTGATTATTTGAATGAACAAGCTAAAAATGTAGTGAAATCTTTCAACACCATAGTCAATGGTTCGATCAATGATTCTTTGGGTGATCAGTTCTCTTATGAAGGCACTCCAACTGTGAAGAGCATCAGTACAGGGAATAGTGCTGTAACGAATTTACCGACCGTAAACCAGTCGAATGGTAAAGTGACCACTACTGAGTTGAACTTAGGCAAAGATCAAGAAATTCAGATCCATTATCAAGTGCGTATCAATACAGAAGATAAAGATTTCACGCCGGAAAAATGGTATCCGATGAATGGTCAAACAACTTTGACACCAAACGGAGACAATCCGGATAATAAAGTAGACTTTGGCGTTCCTTCCGCAAAGGCACCGGGGGTGAAACTTGATCTGAAAAAGATTTGGGAAGAATACGATAAGGATACGAGTAAACGTCCCGATTCTCTTGATTTCACCTTGAACCGAAAAGATACCACAGAGAGCAATTCTTGGAAGCAAGGTTTTATTCGTCTTTCTAAAAGCGATGTTGCTACAGATACTAATGTCTGGGAAAAGACCAATATTGAAAAAGTAGCCGAAACACAAGGAGCTACTGAATCGCTTTGGTTGCCACAATTCAACAATAAAGGGAAAGATTTTGCTTATAGCTTTGAAGAAGCAACGGTCAATGGCTATGAATCTTCAAGTAATGCTGCTACAACCATTTGGACCAATAAAAAAATCTACACACCACTTGCTTTAGAGATCACTAAAATTTCTGATCAAGGAAAGACACCTCTTAAAGGAGCAGTCTTTAAACTAAGTGGAGGTAGTTTGCCAAATGCAGGCGTTGAACTTAAGGACAACGGGGATGGAACCTATACGTTGTCTGATGATAAGTACAAGCTGCAATTAAATACTGAGTATACATTGACAGAAGTTACACCACCAGCTGGACATACGGCTACTACAACTAGTTGGAAAGTCAACGTTAGTGCAGAAGGTAAAGTAACCATCAACGATGCTGTACCGGGTATTGAAATCAAAGACAACACTATCAAGTACACCATTGAAAATGAGTTTACCAAACGTCCTTTATTGGTTGAAAAATATAATAAAGATAGTGGTAAAACATTAGACGGTGCGAAGTTCACGTTGAAGCAATATGGCGATAAGTGGACGAATGATGGTGAAGTTGTCGGTGATGATTTGATCGGAAATGATGCCAAATCTTTTGCTAGCCTGGCACCAGGCTATTACAGCTTGGAAGAAACGAAGGTACCGACAGGCTATAAGAAAGACGATACAGTCTTTAAGTTCCAAATCGATAGCGCTGGGAAACTACTTGATGCAAATGGCAAAGAAATCACCGCTAACTCAAAACCAACGACAGATGGTTTCTATTTAACGAGTGATAATAAGATTGTTTTAATCAAATACAATGAACTGCGTGATTTTGACTTTTCAATTCTTAAAAAGAACTCGCAAAGCAACAAACCATTAGCAGATACTGAATTCAGCTTAGCCACAAAAGAGGATTCCAATACGATTTTGGCTACTCTGAAGACCAATGATGAAGGAACGGGTCAGTTTTTAGATGCTTCGGGTAATCATTACGGTGTTCGTCCAGGAACTTACGTTATCAAAGAAACGAAAGCACCAGAAGGGTTTGTCCTTTTAGAAGGGACTTTCGAGGTCACTATAAATGCGGACGGAACTGTCGGCGACGTGACTTATGATGGTAAGGATCTTGATAAAGATGCTATCAAAGTAAATCTAAAAGATGAGGACAATAACGTCATCGAATTGACGGTTGCTAATACACCCAAAGGACAACTGCCAGCAACCGGCGGATCAGGTATACAGACTTTCATCATAGTAGCCTTAGCTCTTGTCACAGCAGCAGGTGCTCTTACGATCTGCTACTTCTACCGTAATCGAAAGGAGTTGAACTAAGATGAAGAATAAATCATTGTTCATCAAAATCACCTTACTTCTTTCAACTTTGCTGGTAGGGATCTTTACGGGGCAACAAGCCTTTGCGGATGACGGGACGATCGATATTGTGATCCACAAACAATTGTGGGACCAAGCACCTGATGCAGCTATTCAAAATACGGGAGCGGCCGATCAAGATATCAAAGATCCAATCGAAGGGGTCGGCTTTACGATTTATGACATTACAGAGGATTATTATAAATTGGTCAAAGGCTCTGACGAAACAACAACTATTCAAATGATTCAAGAAAATGTTGCTGATTATCAAAAAATTATCAGAGAACAAGGCCTGACTGATGAAAAAGGCACAATCAAATTTACCCAACTACCTAAAAGCAGTGGCGGTAAAAATGCGGTTTACCTGATTGTTGAAACGGCATTGCCTGATCCTGAAAAGGTAAAAGTCGAAAAAGCGGCCGAACCCTTAGTAGTGGCTTTACCAGTATATGAAATGAGCACAGACGGTAAAACCTATACGGACAAAGAATTAGCTACCGTTCACCTTTATCCTAAAAATGTGGAAACAATCGTTGAAAAGCCAGTGACACCAACTAAACCTAAAAAACCAAGTAAACCGAAGAAACGCTTTCCACAAACAGGTGAAGCAAAATCCTTCCTAGGTATATTGGGGATTCTTTTGATCGGTACGGCGATCATTTTATGGCGGAAACACTCTGTACGAAACAATTAATCAAAGGTACAAAAGACTAAGGTCTATTGGAATATTGTACAAAAAATAAAGGAGGAATTAGAAAATGAAGAAATTATGGAAAACACTTTTTGCAGCACTACTTGTAGTGCCTTTATTCACCGGCGTGTTTGGTGCGAAAACAGTAAGTGCTGCTGAAGCAACAACGACAAATGTAACGATCAACAAACGAATCTGGAAAGATGGCGAAGCTCCAGCACAAGGTTCCATGCAAAATACTGGGGAAGAAATGGACTTTGGTGGAGATCCACTTGAAGGAGCCGGCTTTACAGCCTATGATGTAACAGATGCTTATCTTGCTCTGATTGCAGGTGGTAAGTCACAAGCAGAAGCAACAAAAGAAATTGCTGATAATGCGTCAGATTACACAACTGTAGCAAAAGCAGAACAAAAAACGGATGCCAATGGTCAAACAACTTTTGAAGGACTTGCTTTAAAAGACGGTGACAAAGATAAAGTCTATATGTTTGTTGAAACAAGCACGCCAGGCAATGTTTCCGTAACGACAAAAGCCGCTCCAATCGTTTTAGCAATGCCAATCTATACGTTTAAAGATGGCAAATATTCAGATACAATCAATACCAACGTTCAAGTCTATCCAAAGAACGAAACCAAGACTGATAAAAAAGAAGTTGCCAATTTAGATAAGTTCACTGAAGTTAAGGGTGCTGATGGAAATGTTTTATATCATAACCTTACAACTGGCGATGAAATCGAATATAAATTAACTTTAAATATTCCTGCGGACATTCTGGAAGATGGCGTCACTTACTCTGTAACTGATACGCCAACTGCTGGACTTGCTTATGTAAAAGATTCTTTTGCAGCAACTGGTTTAGTAGCTGGAACTGACTATGAATTAGCTGAAGATTCTGCAACTGGCGGATTTACTGTTACTTTGAAACAAAGTGAAAATGTAGGAAAATTAGCTGGTAGTCAATTGATTGCTACTTACAAAATGAAATTAACTGCTGAAGTAAATCCTGACGATTTAGTAAACAATAGTGCCCAAGTAAAAATTGGTAACAACCTTCAAGATAAAATTACACCTCCAACACAATTTGGTACAGGTGGTTATAAATTCGTCAAAAAAGATTCACAATCTGGTGCAACCTTATCTGGTGCGGAATTTGTCGTAAAACAAGACTCTAACTTTGCAATATTTGAAGATGCTAAAAACACTAAAGGTGAATATATCTTTAAAGAATGGACGACTGATGAAGCAAAAGCAACGAAAATCGTTTCTGACGACAAAGGTGAGTTGAAAGTAATTGGTTTGAAAAATGGTGGCTATCGATTAGAAGAAAAAGCGACTTCAAGTGATAAATATGTGTTACTTGATGAAGATGTCGATTTCACTGTTGAACACGGTCAATATGGCAGTCAAGAACTAAAGTCTGTTCTTAACACGCCTAAAGGTCTGCTTCCATCAACAGGTGGTAACGGGATCTATGCCTTCTTAATTATCGGTTCTGCTCTTATGATCGGTGCTTACGCTTGGTTCAAGAAATCTAAAACACAAGCTGAAGTCTAAGATATAGTTTTAAAATAGCAAAAGGCAGCTTCATTTCTTGAAGTTGCCTTTTCTTTCTTTTAAATAGGGAGAAGGAGGTGCAAGCATGGATCAGCGCCAAAAAAATGAACGGATCAATTTGATTTTAAAACTGCTAATGGCGATTTTATTTACGACCGGTGCCATTATTTTCAGCTATCCCTTTTTGTCCAATGCGGTGAATTCCTATTATGACCAAAAGATGATGGAAAAAAACTTGGCTGAGATGGCCGGAACAAATACCAAAGAACAAGCAAAAAGGTACCAAGAAATGGCCGAAAAAAATAAAGAGCTAGCTGAAAGTAAGAACATGACCAATATTCCTGGCATGGGACTGGTAGAAGACCCGTTTGAAAATGCGGTCGATGATGCCAAAGATCCGGGTAAAGCCTATTATGAAGAGCATACCGTGGGTGCTATCTATATTCCAAAAATTTCGGTCAGCTTACCTTTATTTGATGAAACCAATGCTGCTCTTTTGGAAAAAGGCGCGACGATTTTACAAGGAACGTCTTATCCGATCGGTGGCGATAGTACCCATTCGGTGATCTCAGGCCACAGTGGCTTGACGGAACGTAAACTTTTTACAGATTTAGAAAAGTTGGTGATTGGCGATGATTTTTATTTGACCATTGCTGGGGAAAAATTGGCTTATGCGGTCGATGACATCCAGATCGTTTTACCGTCGGATATCGACAAAGTGGTCATCCAACCGGGGCGGGACTTGGTGACCTTATTGACTTGTACACCTTATGGCATCAATACCCATCGTTTATTAGTCACTGGACACCGTGTGCCTTATGTGGAGGAAATGGCGGAGGAAGTGACCAGTACCAAAAAAGCGGTCGAACGGCGTTTTCGCTTGTATTTACTACTGATCCCGCTTTTCTTTGCCATGATTTTCTATTGGATGTATCGCAAGTTCGTCTATTATCAAAGTGGCAAACACAGTTATGACTTTTGTTTTTACTTATTGGAAAATGGTCAACCCAAAGCAGGCGTGACTTTTACCTTAGTGCGTAAAAAACGCTGGGCAACAGATGTCACTAACCAACCAGTTGCTGTAAGCCAGGTGGATGGATGGGTGTCTTTCCCTGAGATCAGAGGGGGTCGTTATTATGCCAAGGCGATCGATGGGTCGACAAAACCAGTTAAGGGCAAGGTCCGCCGTTTAAAAGATCGGCAGTTTGTTTTAAGCCGCGTCACGAAGAAAAAGCACGGTAAGAAAGTTACTTATTATCTGGAGAATGGAGCGAAAAAATGAAGAAAAATCGGCAAGTGAGCTCGCAAATTGCGATCATCCTCATTTTTTTGGTCGGCATCTTGACCATGCTCTATCCCTTTTATGTCGATGCGTTGAATAATGTGATCGATCAAGTGCGCGTCGATCGCTATTTGAAGGAAAGCCAGAAAGAATTTGAAGCCGAACGCAAGCGACTGGCGGAAGAAAATAGTAAATTGAGCGAAAGTGGGTTAGCTCCGGGTGCTGATCCGTTTGCGAATCCGAATGGCGGTACGGTTTCAGCTGCTTATTACAAAAAGCATTTGATTGGGACCATCAATATTCCTGATTTGGCCATTGAGTTACCGCTGTTTGATACGACCAATGATGATTTATTGGAACAAGGTGCGACGGTCCTAGATGGCACGTCCTTTCCTGTTGGTGGCGCAAGTACCCATGCGGTGATCTCGGCTCATCGTGGCTTGCCAGAACGGGAACTCTTCACCAATCTGCCGGAGCTTAAAAACGGTGATATTTTTCTGCTAAATGTCTTAGGGGAAACCTTGGCTTATGAAGTGTTCGACAGCCAAGTCGTGACGCCAGATCAGACTTCGGTTTTAAAGATCGAACCAGGCCAAGACTTGGTGACGCTCATGACCTGTACCCCTTATATGATCAATAGTCACCGTTTGTTAGTCACAGGAAAACGCGTGCCATATACACCGGCTGCCGAGAAAAAACAAGTCAAAGGTGATCGTTTTCGTAAGTTGAAACAAATCGCTATCTTGGCGGGGACGGCCCTGTTGATCTTAGCCGCTATTTATCAATTGTATCATGTGATCGCCCGTTACCGACTGCGGAAAGTGCGTTTTGATTTCACTGTTTGCTTAGAAGGCGTGGCAGAACATACACCAATCGCACTCTATGATAAAAAAGGGAAAAAGGCCCTGCGGCGTAATGGAAAAGCCTATCAAAAACAAACAGATCAAACCGGACAAGTCACTTTTACCGATCTACCAGGGGATTGCTATCGTTTGAAATTGGGCAAGAGTTGGTTGGTGCAGTTTGGTTTGAAGAAAAAAAAGAGGCCATCCAAGATTTGGAAGATAAATAAGAAAAAAGTTATGTTAAAAGAAGAAAGAATGCTAGAAGTCAAATAAAAAATGCTCATGTTATCAAATGATTTAAATCCATAAGATACACGTTTCATTGTTTAATATGGGTATTCTTAGCTTCTATTTTGTCATTGGTATGGGGATAAATCAATGCACTTCGTATACCTTCGTTATATTTGAGTAAATTTTGTAGTTTTTTCTAAATTCTTCGTCTAAACTTTCTGTAAGAAGTGGGAATTTAGGTGCACGGAAACTATACCAAGTTTTTTCATATTCCATCTGTTTTTAGTTAAGAAACGCCAATTTACTTTCAGTTTCTGTGCTTCATTTTTGAGCCCTTTTAATTGCAGCTTTTTCATCATTCTTACACGAAAGGCTTGAAACAGATGTTCCAGTGACCTCGTTTAGAGCGTACATTTATTCAAGAAAGTTTAAATAAGATATCAAAATGGCCGAAAACAGACACACAACTCGATTTATTTTTTAGGGTGAAGGAGAGAGTAGCACGAAAACTTTTAGTTGGCTTAGACTGAACGAAGTTACGGAAAGGCTACTAAAACGTCGAGGGCAGTGAGAGCGAAGTGAACACTTGATCTTTTGCATTTTTAATAGAATCTTAGACTATTATCCTAGTGAACTTTTTTCTAATACTTGACTTTCTTTGTATGATTAGAAATCCATATTTACCTTTAACGGAAAGAACTTTTTTATATTATTTTAGTTTTAACTACACCCGTTCATGGATATGCTATTATTCAAGAAATTGATAAGTTAAATGATGGATCAGTTAAGGTAGCAGCAGGAACTATGTATGGAGCGATTGAAAATTTACTTAAGCTTAATTTGATAGAAGAAATTCCAAGTAGACCTCATCGTCGCAAAGAGGGTAAAAATCTCTTAAAGGGATTTTTACCCTCTTTGCGACGATGAGGCCTTTGTTTTTCGTTCTTGTTTTTTGTTTGATTAACTAGGGGTCAATGGAACATCTTTACGAAAAGTTGCGGTATAAAAACGAAAGCTAGGTTGGAGTAACAACTTAGCTTTCGTTTTTTATATCTTCTATTTTTTTCAATTTCATTTTATTTATTTCTCGATAAAGCGTTCCTTGAGAAATAGTGGTAGATTCAAGAATTTCTTTAATCGAATAATCTCCACTGTCATACATTCTCATTGCTAAATTCAATTTTTCTTGAGGAATTTTTGGTCTTCCAATATTTACGCCACGTCTCCTGCTTGCAGTTATTCCTTCTTTTACACGCTCGGCTAATAAATTCCTCTCTAATTCAGCAATCACACTCATCATCTGGAGCATTGCTTTTCCGGTAGGCGTAGAAGTATCCATATTTTCTTTCAACGAAATGAATTCTACCTTTTCTTTTTCTAAGTGCTGAAGAAGAGTCAATATATCCAAAGTATTTCTACCAAGTCGAGAAATACTTTCTACAACTACTGTATCATTTGTCCGGATTATTTTTAACAGTTCTTCAATTCCTGGCCGTGACTTTTTTGTTCCAGTATATTTTTCTTTAATAATTTTTTCAACTCCATATTTTTTTAACTGATCTAATTGTCGATCTAGATGTTGCTCATCTTTTGACACTCTTGCGTATCCTATTATCATATAATTCCTCCTGATGCTCTTTTACTTTATTATCGGTAAATAACTATATTTTTGCAAGTGTTTCTTGTAAACTTATTTATAACTAGTTTTTGTAACTTAGAAAAGCTAGTTATTCAGTATCGAGTTTCAAAAAATATGAGGTTACAAAAACATTGGTTTTTGGTAACCACTCAGGGGGATTAAAATGGTAGAAATTGAACAATTGAAGGGACACCACAAAGAAGGATTTGGGAAATTTATAAATGAGCCATCTAAAGAACAACTTAATCTCTACTTTTATTTAAATGATTCTGATAAAGAGGTTATTGCAAAAATGAAAAAATCGTCCACAAAATTAGGATTCGCAGTTCAACTAGGAACCGTCAGGTTCCTCGGATGCTTTACATCTGATTTTGAAACACTTCCAATAGTGGTCATTCAGCATTTAGCTGCGCAACTAAATATTGACTACAAGGAATTTTATGGGTACACACGTAAACAAACAATTTGGCAACATATGAAACTTATACAAGACTACTATAACTATGTACTATTTACTGATAATGCAGTAGAAAAATATTTATCTGATTGGTTACTTGATCGGTCATGGTATACAACTGAGACGGATAATATGCTTTTTGATATGCTATTAAAAAAATGTTTGGATGAAAAAATTATTTTACCAGGTTTTTCTACTTTTGAACGCTTTGTATCTAAAATTATTGATTCTTCTGAAAAACAACTCTATAAATTACTTTCTGAGATTCCTGCTACATCAGAGGTAGAACGTTTGTTAGAATTATTTGATTTTGTTGGTGAGCCTATACGTGGTGCAACGCTTAAAATGGATATTTTACGAAGCCCTTTGATTGACGAAAGTCAAAAGGAGCTTATTCGTGGGTTTAATAGACTGATTATGTTCCAATCTTTTCATACAGAAAACTGGGACTTTTCTGTAATTCCTGAAGGGAAATTAAAAAAACTTGCCAGCTATGCTTTCAAAGCAAAAGCTCAAGCTATACAAAGAATGCCACTAAATCGCCAAATAGCTCATTTAGTGGCATTTGTTTATGAACATCAGAAAAAAGCAATGGACGAACAACTTTTAGCACTATCAAAATATGTAGATGCTATTTTTAGACGTGCAAAAAATAAAGAAATAAAAGATCGAATGAGAACAATAAAAGATTTAGATCGAGCTGCTCTTACGTTATCAAAAATTGTAGAACTTTTATTTGACGAATCCATTACTAACCAAGAAATTCGAAAAGTTATTTCAGATAAATTTCAAAAAGAAGAAATGGATGCAGCCATTTTTCAAGTTAAGGATATTGTTCGTAACGAGCAAGAACCCATTGCAATTAATGAACTTCGCAAAGCATTCAGGAAAATTAAAAAGTTCATCCCCTCTATTCTTTTATCCATTAACTTTGAAGGTAACAATTACGGGGCAGATAGCTTAGTCGTTTGGGAAAAGATAAAAGAAGTTTTTCCAAAACCAATAACACTAGACCATTTTTATGATATTGAACCCTGTTTATCTAAAAAATGGCAATATTATATACATGAAAATCCCACTTCAGTAAATCAGTGCGTGTTAATTGCTGGGCTAGAACTTCTCTTTCAAGGATTAAAAAAGCATGACATATTTGTTACTAATAGTGAAAAATATGCAGACCCAATGAGCTATTTATTGGATGATTCTACGTGGATAGAGCAACGGGAAGTTTTGATTACTCAACTTGACTTACCTTCTTCAGGCACCTTAGCTGTACAAAAATTAAGCGAAGATTTGTCTCTATCTTTTATAGAAACACAATCAAATTGGGATGCATCTAATATGGCAAGGCTTGAAGAAATAAATGGTGAAGTAAAAGTAGTTGTTTCAAATTTGAAAAAGGGAAATGAGCAGCCTAATGAAAAAGAGTTTAAATCACGTGTGCGCCAACTCATGCCTAGCATTGATTTATCCGATTTATTATTGGAAGTAAACCAACGAGTTGGGTTAACTCAATCCTTTAAACATTTAAATGAGAAAGAATCCAGAATGAAACAGTTAGATATTAGTATTTTAGCAGTATTGTTAGCGGAATCATGTAATATTGGATTTTCTCCAGTTTCCAAAAATAATATTGATAGTTTGAAGTATGATAGGCTCACCTATGTAGCTCATCAATACTTACGTATTGATACCTTAACTGCAGCTAATCAAAAAATTATTCATTCACATAAGAAATTGGAACTGGCTCTTGCTTGGGGAAATGGAGAAATGGCGTCTGCAGATGGAATTCGGTATATAACACCGCAAAGATCACTTTACTCTGCTAGTAATCCAAAATACTTTGGCAAAGGCCGAGGAATCACTTTCTATAACTTTGTTTCAGATCATTATATTGGTTTCCATGGAATGGTTGTATCAGGCACGTTAAGAGACTCTCTTTACTTATTAGAGGGACTTCTTAATCAAACCAGCGGATTACAGCCCACTCAGATAATGACAGATACAGCTGGATATAGTGACCTTATTTTTGGATTATTTGGACTACTAGGTTTTCAATTTAGTCCTAGAATTGCGAATAAACATGGTACCAAACTATGGAGAATTGAAAAAAATGCTGATTATGGTTTATTGAATGATGTTACTAAAAGTCGAATTAACACTGATTTAATTGAAGAACATTGGGAAGATATACTTCGAGTAGCAGGTTCCCTGAAATCTGGTAAAGTCAATGCAACTGAACTAACTCGAGCGTTACAACGATCTGGTCAACCAACTTCACTTGGAAAAGCAATTACAGAATATGGAAAGGTTTATAAGACCAAACATCAACTACGCTATCTTTCAGATGAAATTTATGCTCGTCAAATACTTGAACAGCTAAATAAGGGTGAATCACGTCATGCACTTTGCAGAAGTATATTTTACGGAAGAAATGGAAAATTATATCAAACTTATATTGATGGAATGGAGGAGCAGTTAACCTCTTTAAGCGTTGTAACAAATGCAGTAATTTATTGGAATACACTGTATCTTGAAAAAGTATTGGAGCAGATGAAAGTAGAAGGATATGACTGTTCAGAAGAACTTATAGGAAAATTATCTCCACTTTTATTTGAGCATATAAACTTTGTTGGTAAATATTCATTCCAGTATAATCAAGGTCTAGAAGACGGATCATTACGACCATTAAAAACACCTGATTCTCTCTAATGTTCGTGTTTATAAAGATACCGCAACTTTTCGTTCGATTGTTCCAGACAATTTTGGAGCCTTAAAGTCTAAAAAAAATAGAAATGCTGTTAAATCAGCGTTTCTATTTTTTAATAGTCGATTATACCGCAACTTTTCGTTAAGATGTTCCATTGACCCCATCTTTTGCAATTCAGCCGTTAGGTTGACGGCTAAATTCGAATCTAATTCGGTTGCGTTCGTTTGCTCGTGCCATCTGATTGACATTGTTCCCAATCGCACGTAATTGCTTGGCAATCTCCACGGCTCCTGGTCGGTCAATTTTCGGCGTGACGAGCTTAGCCCCTTGTGCCTTGCTTTTTACAAAAGCCGGCACACTCATTTGAAAAATTTCAGCGGAGCGCTTCAACTTTTCAAATTCGGATTCGCTCACTCGAAAGCTAATTTGTTTCGGCTCTTTTCGCTTCGGTTTGGCCTCCGTAAAAGGGGCCTCAAAAATCTCTCGTTCGCTCACTAGTCCCACCCCCTGTTTTTCTTCTCTGTCGTTCAGAAAGAAGCATAACACTAAGGCGCACTTGGCTGTTAGTGTTATGCTTCTTTAAGGGGTTTGGCAAGCTCTATGTTTGCTAGCCACTTCGTGGCGCAAACGACCTTGTTGGGGGACGCGCTGCTCCCCCAATCCCCCTGAAAAACATGGTCAAAACGTGTCCGTTTTGAGCCAGAAAAAGAGACGGGAAATGTGTCCATTTCGGTCTCTTTTTTTTGCAAGATCAAGCCGTTTTTTTTCGTCGTTTGCGTCGAAAAAAATGGCCCTTTATGCACTGTCTTTTTTCGGTAGTTGTCCGAAAAAAGACAAGCTCATTACATAAAAAAAAGATAGAAATTCACTTTTAAAAAAGTGAATTTCTATCTTTCGTAGTGCGTCCAAGCCGACCAAATAATGACTTCTTTTGCGTCATTATCAACCGAGTAAACCACTCGGTGTTGAATATTTAATCGTCGGGAATAGTTATCTTTTAAATTTCCGACTAGCTTCTCATAAGGCGGTGGATTTTGAAACGGGTTCTCTTTTAAAATTTCCATTATATCTTTAAATTTTTGCTCTAAATGAGCCGATTTTAAATTTTTAAGGTCTTTCATTGTTGATTTTGCTAACTTTATAGAGTATCCCAATCGATATCCTCCAATGCAACAAACTCATTTTCTTGTTCACGCTGGTGGATCACATCTGCTACGCCAGCAGATTGAAGGTATAATGTTTCTTGAATTGCGTCCCAGTCTTTTTTACTGACCATAACGGCTTCACTTTCTTCGTTTTTGCCAGAGATATAAATGGGTTCGTTAGTTTTATTGACGTCTTTCAATAGTTGATAAAAGACTTTTCTAGCTTGGCTAGGGTTTACGATAGACATAAGCTATTCCTCCCTTTAACATCTTTCTTACTATTGTAACGTACTTGTTTAAGTACGTCAAAGATGTTGTGAATACATGAAATTGCTTAGAATCATGTATTGCAAAATAAGAGATTAATTTGACAAACCGTCATAAAAATAAAAACCAGTCAAAACTAATAATATAGGTATTCCATAAGCTAAAACTCCTATTAATCGATCTACTAAAAATAAATAAAAAAATTCTTTTCAATTTTTATTTATGGTATGATATAAATAAAGTAAAGTTATTCGTCTAGGTTAATCTTATTAATACTCTTTCTCACTAGTGTTGCATGCAACACTAGTGAGAAAGAGCATTAAATATACTGCAAGGCAAGACATTTGGTAATTGAAGAATAACAAGCAAAAAAATAGCAGTCAGGTCTCTTGACAAAGTATAGTTGCTATTCTTTTTTTAGGCCCTACTTTAATGAAATTTTTGTTTGGAGGGAACGACTTCATTCCTTTGATTATTTCAGTTGAATTTAATAGAGAAGCCTGGCGTCTATTAAGAAATACTTTTCTTGATGAGCGTCAATTTTTTTAACGGAAATCTATCCTATACTAAATTCAGTAAAGAAAAAGGAGGAATCAAAGAAAGCTATTTTAAACAAACGAAAATTATAGGAGGAATAAATCATGACTGAAAATAAAGCTACTCAAGAAAGAACACCCCAAGAAAGATTGCAAGAAGAACAAGAACACAAGGAACATGTTCATCATACGAAAATTAATGCAGCGGCCATTGCGGATCATCTTTTAGGCAACATGCATACATTACATGTGAAACTGCACCAATATCACTGGTATGTAAAAGGAGCCAATTTCTTTACGTTGCATGAAAAATTTGAAGAGTTGTATAACGAAAATGAAAAATGGTTCGACAAACTTGCGGAGCGTCTAATTACTTCTGGGCATAAACCTGCTTCGACAACGGTTGAATTTGAAAAATATTCGATGCTTTCGGAAGATGCAGTTAATAAATACGCTAAAGCAGAAGACATGGTTGAAAATATTATCGAGGACTTCAGAAGCACTCGTGACCTAACTATTCGCGCGATTCGTTTAGCTCAAGACGAGGGTGACGATGCTTTAGAAGATACATTGATTGCTTTTAAAAATGACTTAGACAAGAACATTTGGATGCTGCAAGCGTTCATTGGTAAAGAAGCATTAGAAGATGATGACGCTCTTGATGAGGATGAAGATTAAGGTAAAAGTAGAAGCTGATTTAGGGATTGGAATTCTTTCCAGTCCTTTTTCCATTTTCTTGATGTGCATCAATTTTTTTGTAGTAAGAGACTTATATAATAAAAGCAGCGAATATAAACAAAATAAATAAAGGGGGAGAATGAATTGACTAAACATACCCATCATGAAATTGGCGACCACGCAGCCTGTATCCGCTTGGTTCCAATATTCAATCACTTAGAGGATAGCGCGATGAATTACATTGCTGAAAAAGCCCACACGAAACAGTATCAAAAAGGAGAGTTTCTGTTTCGTTCACAAGAAAAAGAGGATACTTTATATATTATCAATCGTGGGAAAATCCGTATTTATCGATTGGCAGACTCTGGCAAAGAGCAGCTAGTGCGGATCTTGAACCCTGGTGATTTCACCGGAGAATGGACCTTGTTCAACCCGGATGCAGTACACGAGGAATATGCCGAAGCAACCCGAGATACCGTTGTCTGTATGATTCAGCAAAAAGATGTCCAAGATTTTCTGGAACAATACCCAGCTATTTCTTTAAAACTATTGGCGGAAATGTCTAAACGGTTAGAAAGTTCAGAACGTCAAACGACACAAGTAGCCGTGGAGAGTGTCATTACCCGTTTAGTTTTGTTTTTGGCAGAAAATGTGGAACCTGAAATGGGCAACTCTCCCACCATCACCCTGTCGATGGCAAAAAAGGACATTGCTTCCTATTTAGGAACGACACCTGAGACCATCAGTCGCAAATTTGGAGAATTGGAGGACGAGGGATTGATTCAACAGCTGTCTGGGAAAAGGATCAAGATTCAGGATTTAGATGATTTATTGCTTTACAGCGAATAATCGGACACACTTTTTTCTACACGTTGGTGTTCTGTCGCTCTTCATTAACAACGGGACAGAACTCAGTGCTTTTGCTTCCATCTGTCCGTTTTTGGCTTTTTTAAGACAGAACGACCTTCATTCATTGGAAAAATAAAAGCACAAACATGATAACCCTCAAGTTTTTTTGTTTTATTTTTCTTTAAGATAGGGTTGTCGAACAAAACGTAAAAATAAGTAGGGGTGAATGTGCATTGTTTTTGGGTGATAGTTGCCATCACGTTGTCAGCAGCGGGTGCATTCTTTGTCGTCCCTTTCACCAAGAACACGATTGGCGGCGAAGCAAAAACGTCTAACGTTGTTGAGGCAGATAGGTTAGCTATGGAAAAAGAAGAGGAAGTTGTAAAAGGAGCCGGTGTAATCGGACACGGAAAAGTGGCGTATTACGAAGCGAGTGACCAGGGAGATAAAAGTGTATTCACTGTTTGGTTTCCATGGAGCTTAGCCGGAATCTTGTTCAGCATCACCATGACTAGAATGACGCGAAAAATTGAAGAAATGGAGCAAATAGAATGGGATTCGTATTAGGCGTTTTGAATCCCCATGTGGTGGAGATTGGTTCTGTTGTGATTCATTGGTATGGAGTCATTATTGCAGCGGGCATATTAGCGGCTCTCCAGTTGAGCACCAAGGAAGCAAAGAAAAAAGGTACTTCTTTGGCACTCGTTCTTGATATTTTAGCGCCCAATGTATTGTTAGCCCAGTCCATTGGTCGTTGGGGCAATTTTATGAATCAGGAAGCTCATGGTGGACCGGTTACTCGTCAATTCTTGGAAAATCTTTATTTACCTGAATTTATCATTGAACAAATGAATATCAATGGTACCTACTACCATCCGACTTTTTTATACGAGTCATTGTGGAGTTTGTTGGGCTTTGTCCTCATCGTCACTATACGGAACCGAAAACAGCTTTTGCGTCAAGGAGAAGTCGCTTTGAGTTACGTTTTGTGGTACTCAGTGGGTCGGTTCTTCATTGAAGGTATGCGAACGGACAGTTTATGGATTGGCGAGTGGATCCGCGTTTCGCAAGCCTTGTCTCTGGCCCTGTTTATTGGCGCGATTGTAGTATGGTTTATACGCAGAAAAGATTATCCACCAATTTCTTATTATTCTGATGGCAATAAGGGGCAGAAAAAGACTATTAAGATGGTGAATTGAGCAAAAAGATAAAAAGAAGTGCAAAACTTGATATGTGTCAATTTTCGTTTGCTAAAAGTGAGCTATACTACAGTTGTAAAAAGGAAAAGGCAGTGTTCATTAATCTGCTGCCGATAAAATAAAAACACATAAAGGAGATAGGAATTATGGAAAAAGCTATATTGCAATTAGAAACGTTGTCTTGTCCAAGTTGTATGCAAAAAATTGAAGGTGCCGTGAAATCAGTTAACGGTATTGATAAAGACAGCATTAAAGTATTATTCAACTCCAGCAAAGTCAAAACCAATTTTGATTCAGCTGTCACTTCGATTGAAGAGATTCAAAAAGCTATCGAAAACGTAGGCTATCCGGTCCTTAAAGCAAAAGTCAAGGCCGCTTAACAGATTAAATGAACTAGGCAATTCTGGAAGAAAAGCTATTTTTCCAGGATTGCTTTTTTTGTTGCAATCCGATTCGAGGTGCTTAGAAACGATAAAAGAGAACTTTCTAAACTTGATGTCAGTCAATTAATTAGTTAGGCAATTATCTTATACTGTGTTTATCAATAAAAGAGAAATTAAATTTGGAGGGAAAAAGCATGCAACAATATATATTAAGCAAGAAAAATGTTATCACCGTCATCAGTGGATTGTTAATCGTACTCGGTTTCTTCAGTCACTTTGTTTTAGAAAACGTAGGACTTTCAGAGTGGTCTTTGATCATCGCCTCTGTCTTTGGGATTACGCCAATTGCCATTCAAGCGTTTCAAGCAATGAAAGTCAAAGTCATCAGTATTGATGTCTTAGTCAGTATTGCAGCGATTGGTGCGCTTTTTATTCAAAATTATGAAGAATCGGCTATTGTCACGTTCTTATTCTTATTCGGACACTACTTGGAACAACGAACATTGAACCAAACGCGATCTGCTATCAAAGAATTGACTGAAATGGCACCCGAAAGCGCCTTGAAACAAATGGATAATGGCGAATTTGAAGAAGTAGAAGTGGATGATGTAGATGAAGGGGATATCTTGCTCGTTAAAACGGGTGCGAAAGTTCCAGTAGATGGTACAGTCCTTACGGGTGAAGGGCATATCAATGAAGCTAGCATTACAGGTGAAGCTGTTCCGGTCAACAAGCTAGCTGATGCAGAAGTTTTTGCAGGAACCATTTTAGAAAACGGAACGATTCAAATCAGAGCTGACCGAGTTGGTGAGGACACCACATTTGGAAAAATTATTGAACTCGTGGAAGAAGCACAAGATTCTAAATCCGAAGCGGAACGGTTCATTGATCGCTTTTCTAAATACTACACACCAGCTGTCTTGGTTCTGGCAATTGTTGTATGGGCGTTCAGTCAAAATATTGAGTTAGCAATCACCATCTTGGTTCTAGGTTGCCCAGGCGCATTAGTTATCGGAGTGCCTGTCTCAAACGTTGCCGGTATTGGGAATGGTGCTCGTAACGGTGTTCTTTTAAAAGGGAGTGAAGTCATTCAAGACTTCAGCAATGTGGATACAATTGTATTTGATAAGACAGGTACTTTAACTGTCGGAAACCCAACCGTTGCAGCGACTGAACTGTATGAAAAAGATTCTGCTGAAACGCTTGGCTATCTGGCCAGTGTGGAACGGGAATCAGATCATCCATTAGCAAAAGCGGTCTTAAATCAAATTGGAGAAACAAATTTTTATCCTGTTGAAGGAACTGAAGTCGTGAAAGGCGGCGGAATCGTTTCAAGTGTAGCTGGACATAGAGTGGCTGTTGGGAATGTGGCCTTGATGGAAAAAGAAAATGTCACTCTCAGCAAAAAAGTGCAAAAAGATGTCAAACGGTTTGAACAACAAGGGAACTCTCTCGTTTTGACAGCGGTCGACGGTGAATTAAAAGTACTGATGGGCATTCGCGATCAAGTCCGTCCGGGTGTGAAAGCTAATTTGCAGGAATTAAAAGACTTGGGCGTGAAAAATCTAGTCGTTCTTTCAGGAGATAACCAAGGAACCGTTGATGTGGTCGCCGGCGAACTTGGTTTGACCGAAGCTCACGGCCACATGTTGCCGGAAGACAAATCGGCTTATATCGGAAAACTTCAACAACGTGGTCAAATTGTAGCCTTTGTTGGAGATGGCGTTAACGATAGTCCGTCCTTAGCTTTAGCAGACATTGGCATCGCAATGGGAAGCGGAACGGACGTAGCGATTGAAACATCCGATGTCGTTTTAATGAACTCGAACTTCAGCAACTTGCCTCACGCATTAGGAATAGTAAAAGCCACCGCAAATAATATGAAACAAAATATCGCGATTTCAATTGGAGTAGTGTTGGTCTTGTTGACCAGCGTCTTCTTCAGCGAATGGATGAATATGTCTATCGGAATGTTGGTTCATGAAGGTAGTATCTTGGTGGTAATTTTCAATGCCATGAGATTAATGAAGTATAAGTTGAAAGGTCGAAAAGAACAAAAAGAAGTATCAGCACCTGCAGAGAAAGTAAAAATATCTTAAGAATAAATTAGAAGAGGCTGAGACAATAGTCCATCCTTGAAATGACAAAAGCGGAAACTCAGATTTTTAAATCTGGGATTTTCCGCTTTTTTGAGTTTAAAAAATCTAATAATAAAATTTAAATTCCTATTAAGTTGTAACACATGAAATTGGATAAAATCATGTATCAAGAATCCTATACCTATAGGGTTCTTTTTTTATACCGGTGTCCAATACATGATTTCGTGGTATAATGAACGAAATCATGTATCTGTTTTGTGAGAGGAGAGACCATTTCAATGAGTTATAATGTACAACCATTACGAACGCAGCAAGAAATCAACGACTTTTTATTCTGTTTGAGACGCAACAAAAACGCTGAACGCGACGTTTTCTTGTTTTTGATCGGCATTAATAGCGGTTTGCGCATGTCCGATATCGTGAAATTAAAGAAAAAAGACGTGATTTCCTCGAAAAACCCACGTATTGTGGAGCAAAAAACCGGAAAAACACGCATTTTATATTTAAGCAGCTTACAGGAGTTAATCCAGGACTACACGAAAGACTTGGAACCAGAGGATTATTTGTTTCCCAGTACCAAAGGCGGTCATTTAGAAGTCAATACGGTCTATCAGATGTTTCAAAAGGTCGCTAAGCTGTTAGGAAGAGACGATATTGGGACGCACACGCTGCGGAAGACGTTTGGCTACCATTACTATAAGAAAACCAAAGACGTTGCCACACTGATGGAAATTTTCGGTCACAGCAGCGAAAAAATCACCAAACGCTATATCGGGATCAATGAAGACGAAATTAGTGAAACCTTGTTAAATTTCAGATTAGGTTTTTAAATTTTGAGTCCTTTTTAGCACCTTTTATTAACTATAATTTAGATGTAAAAGGCTTTTAGTGTTATGAGAGCAGTATTATAAAGACTTTTGATAGTGAAACTACTAGAAATTCACTAAAGTAAATGTAAGGAGATTATATGAATTTAGCGACTAGATTAAAACAAAAAAGAAACGATTTACAACTGACTCAAGAAGAAAAAATACATGTATCACGGCAAACTATTTCAAATTGCGCGTAATTGCTTGGCAATCTCCAAGACTCCTGGTCGGTCAATTTTCGGCTTTACGAGCTTATCCCCTTGTTTTTCTTCTCTAATGGTCAGAAATGAGCATAAAACACTGAAACGCTTTCGGTTTCTATTTTTATGCTCGAACATATGGGATTAGTAAGCTCTATGTTTGCTAGCCACTTCGTGGCGCAAACGACCTTTTTTGGGTAAAATCAAGTAGGATTTTTTCGTCTTTTCCGTCGGAAAAACTACGTATTTCAGATCATAAAAAATCTAATTTTTTTCTGAAAAATTGATAACTGATTCCAGTTTTATTTAATTTAATAGAACTTTAAGAAACTTATAATGAAGAAAGGAAAAGCTACTAGCTTATGCTAGTAGCTTTTCCTCAAGACTGCCCTTTTACAAGCGTCTTCGCCTTACGGCCTAGTATATAAATTAAAATTAATTTTGAGGCTGCCCTTTTACAAGCTCCTCCGCCTTACGGCCTACGTTTATTATATTACCACAAATACTTTTAGAATCAACTAAAATCTCCCAATTTTTTCCATTCTATAATGCTAGGTTCTCCCATTCTATCGAGTAATGGTAATATTAAATATTTTTTTCTGATAGATACATTTCTATCATAATATCTGACTACAACTTTTCTAATAGGTTTAATATCATTAAAAAGAGCTAGGACTTTTAATGCGTCAAATAGACGAATCCGATATTGATTATTCCTTCTACGACCTTGATAAGAGTTAGGAGATAACGTATTAAGTTCTAAATTCGTAATTAAATCGTTGTTGATAGGATATGATCCGGAACTTCTGAATCGATTAATAAGTTCAAAATGGGCACATGTATTCCTTAGATCTTTTATTATTTCTATAGAATTAATAAATAAATCTTTATTAGCAAGAATTAAATTAAAATCTTTAAGAACCTCTTTAAGAACAGGACGTTTCAAAAGTCTAACCATTGATAAAAGATCTCCCATGTTAAAAGACTTAATTACAACCCAAAATGGAGGTTTTGTATATCTACCTATGTAAGGTTTTATGTTCTTCAAATATTCAACATAATCAAGATTATGACGTTGACCATACGAATAAGTGGTTTTGAATAAAATAAATTTATTCTCGCGATAATCTTTACACGCTGGATGTCTAGGTCCATAAGAATTAGAAGGATCTTCGTAATTATCTTTTGAAAGATACTCCAATGTATCAAGTGGTTCAAAACAGAATGTCTCGCAGAAGTGATATGCTAACGAAGTTTTTAATTTGCTTTCAAATAAAGAAATCACCGCTAATATTTCCTTACTTAACTCTTTATCAAAAGCATACAGCGATAAAAAGTCATCAAAACTTTTATTTTTGTAGCCTAGACTTTTATTGTCTTTATCCACTAAAAGAAGTGTTTCAAAACAGTCAAGTCCATAATCCTGTGTAAAATACTATACAACGTTTCTATTGTTTCTTACTTGCTAAAATTTATATACTTTCTTGTAGAACTAATCCATTCTTCATGCAGGTCCATAAGAACTGCCCCAATCAATCGATTGGCTGAAGCATGATTTGGAAAGATTCGAATGATCTTTTCTCTTCTGCGAACCTCTTGGTTTAATCGTTCAAGAAGATTGGTACTTTTTAGTCGATTGTGGGAGTTACCTAGGACAGTATATTGAAAGGCATCTTCGAAGCCATTATCTAAGGTCTCGTAAGCTTTTGTGTATTTCTTTTGGTCGTAGTATTCTTCAACCAGACGATTTTTAGCTTCTCGTGCTAAATTAATATCCGTAAACTTGAAGATAGCTTTTACAGCTTCTCTAAAAGGTTTAGAATTCTTCTTAGGAATTGTTGTAAAGATATTTCTTAAGAAGTGAACTTGGCATCTCTGCCAACTTGCGTTGGTAAAGGATTTACGAATCGCAGATACTAAGCCTTTATGAGCGTCAGAAATAACGAGTTCTACACCTTGTAATCCTCTTTCTTTTAAGTATTCAAAGAAGTTAGACCATGTGTTATCACTCTCTTCATTTTGAATCATGAAGCCAATAATTTCACGATCGCCATCTTTGGTTATTCCAATCGCAATGTGACAACTCTTAGAAAGTACTCGATTATCTTCTCTAATCTTTATGTACAGGACATCAGTCATCAAGTAAGGATAGTTTATATCTGAAAGCGATCGATTTTGCCATTCATTGACCAGAGGGTCTAACTGTTCAGTCAGACTAGAAACAAAGGACTTAGAAACTGATTTACCACATAACTCCTCAACAATCTTAGAGACTTTACGTGTTGAAACGCCTGAAACATACATCTCAAGCATTGAAGCAAGCAGCGCCTTTTCATTTCGCTGATACCGCTCAAACACCGTCGGTGAAAACTCACCATCACGTGTTCTAGGTACTCTTAATTCAAGTGTACCAACGCGAGTCGTAAAGTCACGCTCGTAGTAGCCATTTCGTTGACTCTGACGACTTTCAGATCGTTCATAGTCATCAGCTTTAATGTATTCTGTTCGTTGGTTTTCCATCAACTGATTGAAAACTGTCGTTAAAATATTTTTAGACACATCATCTTTAACGGAATGTTCAATAATACTTTGAACCTCTTCGTTGTTCAGTGTAAAATGTACTTGGGTCATGTAAAGTCCTCCTGGGTATGTTTTTAATGGTTAAAAACATTGTACCGTAAAAGGGCTGTTACATGGCCTTTTAACTTTTACACAATTATATGGACTTTATCATCGTCATTCCTCCTGCTATCTTTTTCTATTATTCTACCTTATTTGATAGTAGATTTAAAACTTTGCAACAGAACCAAAAGTAGTTCATACTCTAATAAACGTTTGACTATTTGAGTGTAAATGTATAGAATGATATTACATCATTAAAATGTGTGTTTGAATAATACGAAAGGAGGAAATACTGTGATTAAAGATTACTGTGAAGTTTCGCTTTTTGATCAAGAAAAAGTTTCCAGGGCTAAAAGAAACCTGTCAGAGCAAAAACCAGTGGAGGCAGCACAAGTTTTTAAGGCCCTCTCTGATGATACAAGGATAAAGATTGCCTACGCTTTATTATTAGAGGACGAGTTATGTGTTTGTGATGTTGCAAATATCGTAGGCTCTACTACTGCAACAGCATCCCATCACTTAAGGTTGCTAAGAACTTTAGGTTTAGCCAAGTATCGTAAAGAGGGGAAATTAGTTTTCTACTCATTGGATGATGACCATGTAAAAAATCTCATAAAAATTGCTTTTGCACACCAAAAGGAGGTCGTTAAAGTTGAGTGAAACAATAACATCAGCAGAGAAAAATGTGTACCGAGTTGAGGGGTTATCTTGCGCAAACTGTGCCGGGAAGTTCGAGAGAAACGTCAAAGACATACCAGGAGTACAGGACGCCAAAGTGAACTTCGGCGCCTCCAAGATCTCCGTTTACGGCGAGCCAACGATCGAAGAGCTAGAAAAAGCGGGTGCTTTTGAGAACTTGAAAGTAATTCCGGAAAAAACGAGACGTCAAGTACCACAAGAGATGAATCAAGAAAAAAATGTATACCGAGTTCAAGGTTTTTCATGTGCAAATTGTGCAGGGAAATTTGAAAGAAATGTTAAAGAGCTTCCAGGTGTTCAAGATGCCAAGGTAAACTTTGGGGCATCAAAAATATCGGTTTATGGTGAAACTTCCATTGAAGAATTAGAAAAGGCTGGCGCTTTTGAAAACTTAAAGGTGGCTCCTGATGAACGGAGACAACAGGCTTCTCAAGAGGGGAAAGAGGTTAAAAAAGAAGAAAAAGTGCCATTCTATAAAAAACAGAGCACTTTACTCTATTCAGCCTTATTTCTTGTCTTTGGTTACCTTTCCTCATCTGTTAATGGGGATGAGAACATTGTTACTACATTATTATTTGTAGCATCTATGTTAATCGGAGGATTATCACTCTTTAAAGTCGGTTTACAAAACTTGATTCATTTTGACTTTGACATGAAAACCCTTATGACAGTAGCTGTTATAGGTGGTGCCATTATAGGAGAATGGGCTGAAGTTTCCCTTGTTGTCATACTCTTTGCGATTAGTGAAGCTCTGGAACGGTTTTCTATGGACAAAGCTAGACAATCGATTCGTTCATTAATGGACATCGCGCCAAAGGAAGCCCTTGTAAGGCGGAATGGGCAAGAAATCATGATCCATGTTGATGATATCATGGTTGGAGATATTATGATTGTTAAACCTGGTCAAAAGATTGCCATGGATGGTGTCGTTGTCAGTGGTTACTCTGCCGTCAATCAGGCAGCTATAACAGGTGAGTCAGTCCCTGTTGCCAAAATCGTTGATGATGAAGTATTTGCTGGTACTTTAAATGAAGAAGGGTTACTTGAAGTAAAAATAACCAAACTAGTAGAAGATACAACGATTTCTAAAATTATTCATCTTGTAGAGGAAGCCCAAGGGGAACGCGCTCCATCTCAAGCGTTTGTTGAAAAATTCGCTAAATATTATACACCAATCATAATGGTCATTGCTGCATTAGTTGCTATAGTCCCGCCTTTATTCTTTGGTGGCAGTTGGGAAACATGGGTTTATCAAGGGTTAGCTGTTCTTGTTGTTGGTTGCCCTTGTGCGTTGGTCATATCGACTCCTATTTCTATTGTTTCAGCGATTGGGAATGCTGCGAAAAAAGGTGTCCTTGTAAAAGGAGGGGTTTATTTAGAAGAATTGGGAGCCTTAAAGGCCATCGCATTTGATAAAACCGGTACACTGACAAAAGGTGTTCCAGTTGTAACAGACTTTACAGTATTAAATAAAAAAATGGAAGAGAAAGAATTGCTTTCCATCATTACAGCTCTTGAGTACCGTTCGCAGCACCCTCTTGCTTCAGCGATTATGAAAAAAGCAGAACAAGAAAATATCTCTTATTCAGATGTAAATGTGGAGGATTTTTCTTCTATTACGGGTCGAGGTATAAAAGGGTTTATAAACGGAACAACCTATTATATAGGCAGTCCAAAACTTTTCAAGGAATTATTTGTTCCCGACTTTAGCCAAGAGTTCGAGGATAAGGTTAGACACCTCCAAAATCAAGGGAAAACTGCGATGATAATTGGTACAGAACAAAATATTCTTGCAGTTATTGCCGTAGCAGATGAAGTTCGTGAATCAAGCAAAGATGTGATTCAAAAGCTACATCAGTTAGGGATCAAACAAACAATAATGCTAACTGGCGATAATCAAGGTACTGCAAAGGCAATAGGAGAGCATGTTGGAGTATCTGATATTCAGGCAGAATTAATGCCTGAAGATAAGTTGGACTATATCAAAAAATTAAGATCCGAGTATGGAAAGGTAGCTATGGTGGGCGATGGCGTTAATGACGCCCCTGCGTTAGCAGCTTCTACAGTGGGAATTGCCATGGGTGGTGCTGGTACAGATACAGCTATTGAGACGGCAGACGTTGCGTTAATGGGAGATGATTTGAGAAAACTTCCATTTGCTGTAAAACTAAGCCGTAAAGCTCTAAATATAATTAAGGCTAACATTACCTTTGCTATTGCTATTAAAGTCATTGCATTACTACTAGTTATACCTGGTTGGCTAACGCTTTGGATTGCCATTCTTTCAGATATGGGGGCAACTCTTTTGGTAGCATTAAATAGTTTACGACTTATGCGGGTTAAAGAATAAAAGTGAAGGCTTTCCGTTTGTTTGGAAAGCCTCTTTATCATAATTTTCAAATAGTTGATTTGATTTAGATAGAAACCTTTCAAATAGGGTATATGTAAAAATATCAGGTTATGTAGATGAATAGTTAAAATCTTTACATAATACTTTAAAATCGCTAGGAGGAAACAAAGATGACTGAGAAAGCACAAAAAGACGTAGATGTGTTAATTATAGGCGCGGGATCAGGCGGTTACGTTGCTGCCATACGCGCTGCTCAATTAGGAAGAAAAGTGGTCTTGGTGGATAAAGCAGAATTGGGAGGGGTTTGCCTCAACCGTGGCTGTATCCCCTCCAAGGCTCTTATTAGCGCTTCTGAGCGAGTCAAACACATAAAGGGCGCCAATCTAATGGGAATAAAAGTTTCTGGTGAAGTGGAAGTAGATATGCCGGAAGTAGTGAAGTGGAAGGACGGCATTGTTAATAAACTAACGAGTGGGGTTCAATCCTTGCTAAAAGGCAATGGGGTGGAAGTCATTAGTGGGGAAGCGTATCTCACTGAACATCATACTGTAAGGATAAGAACCGAAAACGGTGAGCAGTTCTATTCTTACAAAGACTTAATCCTTGCCAACTGAGTTAAAAAATATGCCATTTGATAGAAAAAGGATTATCTCTTCAACGGAGGCATTGACGCTTCAGGAAATACCGAAGCATTTGATTGTAGTGGGTGGCGGTTATATCGGTTTAGAATTGGGGACTGCTTATGCCAAATTTGGGGCTAAGGTGACCATCCTTGAGGGAACCGATACAATTCTCCCGGGTACGGATTCTATGCTTACAAATGTAGTAAAACGCCATTTGAAGGAGCTTGGAGTCACCGTTATAACGAATGCTTTCGTCCAAGGCGGAGAGAATACAGGTAATGAAGTAAATGTTCAGGTTCAGGTAAATGGGAAGGACGAAATTGTTAATGGGGACTATTGTCTAGTTTCCATTGGAAGAAAACCCAATACAGGGAACAGTGGCTTGGAAAACATCGGGGTCGAATTAGACCAGCGCGGTTTTATTAAAATCAATGAAAAATGTCAAACAAATGTTGAACATGTCTATGCTATTGGAGACTGTGCAGGCGGCCATCTTCTTGCCCATAAAGCTAGTTACGAAGGGAAAATCGCTGCAGAAGTGATTAGTGGGATGAAGAGTGCGATTGATTTTCAAGCAATGCCTTTTGTCATCTTTAGTGACCCAGAAGTCGCTTATACAGGGTTAACGGAGAGCGAGGCAAAGGCAAAGGGATATGAAACGATTGCCAGCCGTTTTCCATTCCAAGCAAACGGAAGAGCTCTATCTGTTTCGGACGCTGATGGTTTTGTCCAGATTGTCGCGGAGAAGGACACCAATTTGGTGCTAGGTGTGCAAATGGTAGGACCAGAGGTATCCTCTCTCATTGCTGAAGCTGTCTTTGCAATTGAGGCCGGAGCAACTGCAGAAGATCTCAGCCTCACCATCCATGCACATCCAACCTTGCCGGAACCACTCATGGAAGCTGCTGAAGGGGTTTTGGGGCATGCTATCCACATGCTCAATAAGAAACAGTAAGTAGAAACCAAAAAGCTGGGACAATCAATGTTACCTGATTGAAGCAAAAAGAAAGCTAGTAAAACCTTAATCTGGACTCTATAAAGTGAGCTCTTAAAAAGAGATCCTTTATAGAGTCTTTTTTTGTACCCACAATGGAAGCTAAAGAAGCTGATTCCGGTGGAATACCGGAATCAGCTTCTGAGATAAACTGCCTGAGCTCTCTTTAGTTATCCTTGGCTTGGAGCCTAGCTTAGCCATTTTTGCCTGCCTATCCAGCAACCCGGCAGTTCATTTCCTTTTCGCCCCTTCCTAATCCCTTTTGGACGTAGTTCCCTCTTCTTTTTCGAAAAAGAGGAGGTAGACGATCATGGTACCCACTCCGATGGTGAGGAAAACATCTGCCACGTTGAATATCGGGAAATCAATGAAATCGAATCGGAGCATATCCACCACATAGCCGAGACGCATGCGGTCAATGAAGTTGCCCAAAGCCCCCGCCAGGATGAAGGAGAAGCTGATACCGGCCAAAATGCTCCTTTGCGGCAGGTTATGGAAGGTGTAGACCAGATACCCCACCACCAGGACGGTGATGATGAAGAAGAGGCCCATCCTCCCTTGCAATATCCCCCAGGCGGCCCCACGGTTCTGGATGTAGTACAGGGAAAAAATATTTGGGATAACTTCCAGCTCATCGTACAAGGCGAAATTCTGGACGATTCCCCACTTCACTAGTTGATCTATGGCAATCAAAACAGCTGCCAGTAAGTAATATAAAATCATACAGCAACCTCTCTTTATCAGTAATACAAGCACTATTCATTGTAGACGACAGGAACGAGGAAGTAAAGTTCTTCGTCGGAACATTATTCGCCTACTGGTTCTGTTGCAAAGTTTTAAATAAAGAATAAAATCCCTTACGGTATCTATGATTTAAGCTGGGATTCCCAATAATACCTTGATTTCAGTAGACACCGAAAAGCCGAAGAGCGTTCCATTTCTTCGGTTCTTTTTATATATTCCTCGAATGGTCTCCATGCCCTTAATCGTGGAAGAGGCTGTACGGAGACTTTGATAAAATTTATTCCGTCGTTTAATAGGTCGATGGTCTTGTTCTATTAAATTGTTAAGATACTTCACAGTTCGGTGCTCTGTCTTAGTATATAAACCCACACTCTGTAACTTTCTAAAGGCGGAGCCAAGAGAAAGTGCTTTATCGGTCACAATTGCTTTCGGCTCACCAAACTGTTTATGGAGTCGTTTTAAGAAAGCATAGGCTGCTTGCGTATCCCGTTTCTTTCGTAACCAGATATCTAAGGTTAAGCCGTCCGCATCAATTGCACGATAAAGATAATGCCAACGTCCCTTAATTTTGATATAGGTTTCGTCCATTTTCCATGAATAGAAGGATTGTCTATTTTTCTTCTTCCAAAGATCATAGAGGACTTTGCTGTACTCTTGCACCCAACGATAAATCGTAGTATGACAAACATTTATTCCACGATCATATAACAATTCCTGAACTTCACGATAGCTTAGATTGTAACGCAGGTAGTAACCAACAGTGACAATAATGACGTCTTTTTTGAATTGTTTGCCTTTAAAATAATTCATTACTCTGTCCTCTCTGTCTTTTTTCTCAATTTTACACTAAAATAGATTTTTTGGAAACTTTGCAACAGAACCACATATTGGCTATACAAAAGATCATATTAATCAGTCAGTTATCATAAACGCTCGGAGTGGATCATATTATTTTGTGCCTAATTTAGGATGGATTGACAAAAAAGCTTTTAATGTAAATATTCAAAGGCAAGTAGATGCAATTAAGAGTACAAATGTTACAACCAATAAAAAATGGATAATGAGAGAGAAAAGAAATCATTTAACCGTTTTAGATACTAACATGACTATTGATACATTGCCTTGGGGGCAAAAAGGGTTTAAGAATATTGGAAGAGCTAATAGCTATGCAAATAACTATGTAAGTATTACTCAAGATGCAGGTTCTTATTTTTATAGTCCAGATTTAAGAGGTTGGATAGACAAAAAGAGTTTGAGTACAAATTAATTATTCATATTAATTAAAGATAATAAAAGACCAACAGGGTATACTTAGTTGTCATTTTCATTAGTTAGTATTATATTAGGGTTTGTCGAATGACAACTAAGTTGTGCAATTATGAGGTGAGAAAGTGTCTAAAACGAAAAAAATAAATGATGAATTAAAATCTCTTTTTTGGGGAGAACTATCCAGTAGTATCATGTTTCCTTTACTTTATTTATTGTGGGCTAGAACTTCAAAATTTAATTTTGCCACATTTTTTATTTTGATAGGATTATCTATTGTTTTATTACAAGGAACTTTATATTGGAAGTATATGATAAAAAAAATGAATGGGAAGAAAGTAATGAAACGATGGGAGGTTGGACGGTTATTTCATCAATTTAAAGTTTTTAATATTTTTATGTTGATTTTTTTAGCTATTCTAATCATATATTTTTCTAGTGTTACTGGTTTTTATCAAATGTTATTTCAAATTTTTGTGTATTTATTTCTTATCTTAGAATATATAAATTATTTTCATATACGATTGTCTTTCTATACGAAAAATAAAATGTTTTTGCAAGTTATTAAACCAATAAAAATCCTTTTTAATAGAACTGGTAAACCTTCGAGAATTGCAAATGATATTAAATATTTCAAACAAAATAAAGGTGATTTAAATGCTTAAAATTGGTTATGCAAGAGTTAGCAGTAAAAATCAAAATTTAGATAGACAGCTGAAGGCATTAGAGGGGGTTTCTAAGGTCTTTACTGATAAGACAAGCGGTCAGTCCATGGAACGTCCACAATTGCAAGCTATGCTGAAGTATATTCGTCATGGTGATATTGTTGTTGTTACCGAGTTGGATCGTTTAGGAAGGAACAATCAAGACCTTACAAATCTTATGAATAAGATTCAGTTAAAAGGAGCAACGCTTGAAGTCTTAAACTTACCGTCCATGAGTGGGATTGAGGACGAAAATTTAAGACGTTTGATTAATAACTTAGTCATTGAATTATACAAATATCAAGCGGAATCAGAGCGTAAACGAATTAAGGAACGACAGGCGCAAGGAATTGCGCTAGCAAAGCAAAAGGGAAAATTTAAAGGCGGTCAGCGTAAATTTAAAGAGAATGATTCCAGGTTACAACATGCTTTTAAGCTTTTTTTAGAGGGTTATACAGATAAGGAAGTTGAGGAAAGTACAGGTATTAATCGGCGGACGTTTGCCAGGTATCGACAGCGGTATGGTATTTATCGTTCAAAAGAAAGTGAGGGAATTAAGTGAGTACGGTTATTTTAGCTGAAAAACCAAGCCAGGCATTGGCGTATGCGAGTGCCTTAAAACAAAGTAGCAAAAAAGACGGATATTTTGAGATCAAAGACCCACTATTTACAGATGAAACGTTTATCACCTTTGGTTTTGGGCATTTAGTGGAATTAGCAGAACCAGGTCATTATGACGAAAAGTGGCAAAATTGGAAACTTGAATCTTTGCCGATCTTTCCTGATCGATACGATTTTGAAGTTGCAAAAGATAAGGGAAAGCAGTTTAAAATTGTTGCTGAACTTCTCAAAAAGGCAAATACAATTATTGTCGCAACAGATAGCGACAGAGAAGGTGAAAATAGTGCGACATGTTTCTAGTTGAAAAGACTAGGCACACTAACGGCTTAACAGACGTTAGTGGAGAACTTTCAGTTTGAGAGGTGGAATGATAGGGTAACGCCTTGAAACGCCTCCCTTAATACTCCGACATGCTATTTCTTACGTGTTAAAAGAAATGGTATGAAGCTCGGTGAAGTCGGCAGAAGGATACCGTAAGCAGAAATGATAAACATTGGTCTGCACGAAAATTTCCTAGAGGTAGGAACTGTATCTAATATGCCGGAGGTCGCAAAAAGTATAGTATGGTGAGAATGTGTGTAAAAGCACTGACGAACTGGCGAATGTACTGTCCTAAACGCCTAAGGCACAGAAATGTGTCGGGTAGAACATGATTGAAGAAATCATGTCACTCTACGGTATCATGCGGTGGAGTAAGAATTGTTTTTATGAAACTCCGTGAAGTGTTATAGGCACTTGAAGTGATACAGGGCAAAAGCCAGCACCTAAGCTATTACATTGATAAAACTGAAGGAACGTGGGAAGCCAAGAACGTGGAGCGCACACACGCAATGAAGCGGATATAAGGAAAGTATTAGTATATAACTTATATTTATCTTGGTGAAAGTAGTGGCATGACCGGTGAAGGTTCTGTAATGGAACTGGAGGAATAGCCACAAGTCAACAAATTTAAATCAATTTATTAAGTAACCTAAGTCAAACCATAGATTCCTGTAAGACCAAAAGGTCACAACCAATAACTAGGGGGTGACGAACTATGAACAACCACCGAAACAAGAAAAATAATAAGCTTCGATATTCTGAGTATTATGGAATGCAAGAAGCTTATGATAACTTGTATCAACGTAGTGTAGAAAATCAAAATTTCAAGTCATTAATGAAAATTATCATATCCGATGACAATATCTTGCTTGCGTATCGTAATATAAAGCGCAACTCAGGAAGTCTTACGGCAGGTATTGACGGTAAAACCATTAAAGATATTGAAAAACTAACAACTGAAAGATACCTTGATATAGTTAAGAAACGGTTCAAATTTTACAAACCAAGAAAAGTTAAGCGAACTGAAATTCCCAAACCAAATGGAAAAACTAGACCATTAGGAATTCCTTCTATTTGGGATAGGGTAGCTCAACAATGTATCTTGCAAGTATTAGAACCAATATGTGAAGCGAAATTTAATCCACATAGTCACGGTTTTAGACCTAATCGGTCTGCCGAACATGCAATTGCTGATTGTGCCAAGAAGATGAATATTATAAAAATGGGATATTGTGTTGATATAGATATTCAAGGTTTCTTCGATGAAGTTTGGCACTCAAAATTAATGCGACAAATGTGGACTATGGGTATACGGGATAAGGAACTTCTCACTATTATCCGCAAAATGCTAAAAGCTCCAGTTGTATTGCCTAATGGTACTATTCAATTTCCCGAAAAGGGGACACCACAAGGTGGGATTTTATCCCCATTATTAGCCAATATTAATCTTAGTGAATTTGATTGGTGGGTATCGGAACAATGGGAAACAAGGCATATGTCTGAAATTAAGACACAATACAATGCTAATGGAACCGAGCATATGGGAAATCACCATAGGAAAATGCGCTCACATACAAAACTAAAAGAGTTCTATATAGTTCGTTATGCAGATGATTTTAAATTATTTTGCCATGACCGAAAAACGGCTGAACAACTTTATCATGCTTCGATACAATGGTTGGAACAACGATTGCATTTACCCGTATCTATTGAAAAATCCAAAATCACGAACCTTCGTAAGGAAACTAGTGAGTTTCTAGGTTTCAACTTGAAACTAGAAAGAAAAGGGAAAAATAGATATGTAATGCATTCTCATGTTTCAGATAAAGCAATTAACCGTATGAGAATAGAACTAAAAGAGCAAATCAAGGAAATCAAAAAATCACCTAATAGCATTAATACTATCAGAGCTATAGGAAATTATAATAGTAAAGTTATTGGCATGCACGGTTACTATCGAATAGCAACTCACGTTAATAGAGACTTTAAAAAGATGCATTACTCAGTTCTTCTGACAATGAGAAATCGATTGTCTATTGATGGATTGACAAAAACGGGTAAATATACTGGTAAAGATAAAGGGATATTGAACTACGTCCAGTCAAAGAATATTAGATACCTGACAGGACGCCCAATTATACCAGTTAGTTTTGTACAACATAGGAACCCAATGTACCTTAAAGTTAAAATTAATAAATATACTCCTGAGGGGCGTAAACTCATTCATCGTAATCAATCAGCCGTATCTGAAATAGCACTTCGTTGGATCAGGAGCAATCCTGTAGTCAGCGATAGAGCAACAGTGGAATTTAACGATAATCGTATCTCATTGTTTATAGCTCAGTCGGGTAAGTGTTCGGTAACGGGTGAAGAACTAAATGTTCTAGATATGCATTGTCATCATAAGATACCTTATCATGTATCTAAAGATGACAAGTATAGTAACTTGACTATTGTTAAATCTGAAGTTCACATTCTAATACATGCTACCAAGGGAGATACTATTCAGCGATATATGACCTTGTTAAATCTTAATGATGAACAAATCAAAAAGCTAAATAGATTAAGGTTGCTAGTTAGAAACACTTCACTACATTATTAATTTGGTTGCGAGACTTAGGAAAAAAAAAAAAAGGTTTAATTTGTTGATAGAACGCCGTGTGCGGTGAAAATCGCATGCACGGTGTGGATCGGGGGAAAAACTGGAGATTATTTCAAAAGTTTACCTATCGATATTCGCCTGGTCGATTATCCATAAAGCAAATGCCTTTTCTAAAGATAAAACGTATAAAAGATTATGGATCAATAGCTTAGAAAAAGATGTGATCCGAAGCGGTTTTCAAAATTTGCAACCTGGAATGAATTACTATCCCTTTTATCAAGAAGCGCAAACACGCCAAATTGCTGATTGGTTGATTGGCATGAACGCAAGCCCTTTATATACCTTGAATTTACAACAAAAAGGCGTACAAGGTACATTTTCACTAGGACGTGTACAAACACCGACTTTATATCTCATTTATCAACGCCAGGAATCAATAGAAAACTTTAAGAAAGAACCTTTTTTCGAGGTGGAAGCTAGTATAAAAGTAAACCAAGGTTCGTTTAAGGGCGTTCTAAGCCCCACACAGCGTTTTAAAACCCAAGAGGAGCTTTTAGCTTTTGTTTCTTCTAAACAAGCTAAAATAGGCAATCAAGAGGGCAGAATCGCTGACGTGCAAACCAAAGAGAAAAAAACGAATAGTCCTAGTCTGTTTTCTTTAAGTAGTTTGCAATCAAAAGTCAATCAGCTTTATAAAGCGACAGCGAGCCAAACTTTAAAAGCTATGCAAGGGCTGTATGAAGCAAAATTATTGAGTTATCCAAGAACAGATACACCATTTATTACAGAGAACGAATTTGCTTATTTAAAAGCGAATTTTGGCAAATATAGCGGTTTTTTAGGACTTGATCTTGAAATGGTTCAAACAGAGCCTAGAAAGCGTTATGTGGACGGTAGTAAGGTACAGGAACACCACGCCATTATCCCAACAAAACAAGTACCTACCGAATCTGCATTAGCGAAAATGGACGATTTACAACGAAAAATTTATGCTTTAGTCGTTAAAACGACCGTTGCCATGTTTTTACCTGATTACTTGTATGAAGAAACCAAGATACAAACGAAAGTAGCTGATTTGCTGTTTCAATCGATCGGAAAGACACCAAAACAAGAAGGGTGGAAAATTCTTTTCAAACAACAAAATAAAGAAGAAAAAGAGGACGTTCAAACGTTACCCTTGGTTATCATTGGAGAACATGCCGAGGTTGACGTTAAGAGTGCCGAAAAAGAAACACAACCACCGAAAGCTTTTACAGAGGGTACATTATTAACTGCTATGAAAACGGCGAATAAAACGGTTGATGATGAAGAAGCAATCAAGATTTTACAAGAAGTTGAGGGGATTGGAACAGAAGCGACAAGAGCAAGCATTATTGAAGCCTTGAAACAAAAAGAATATATCCAAGTGATTAAGAATAAGCTTGTTGTGACTGAAAAAGGAAAATTATTGTGCCAGGCAGTTGAAAGTCAGCACCTTTTAACGAGTGCTGAAATGACGGCTAAATGGGAAACGTATTTAAAAAAAATCGGTAAAAGAGAAGGCAATCAAGAGAACTTTATTACGAATATCAAAAAATTCATTGTTCATTTACTGGAAGCTGTACCTAACGATATAGAAAAACTAAATTTTTCTGATTACCAGGAACAGAAAGAAAAAGAAGCAGAAAAAAGTATTGTAGGCAAATGTCCTAAGTGTGGCAACAATATTGTATTAAAAAAATCGTTTTATGGTTGTTCAAATTATCCTGAATGTAAGTTTACTTTAGCTGAACATTTTAGAAAGAAAAAACTAACCAAAACAAATGTAAAAGAATTACTAGAGGGAAAAGAAACTCTGGTAAAAGGAATCAAAAACAAAGAGAAAAAGCCCTACAATGCCGTTGTAAAAATTGGGGAAAAGGGATATATTGATTTTATATCTTTCTCAAAATAAATATAAAAGCCCTTTAAATAGGGCTTTTATATATTAATCACAAATCACTTATCACAAATCACAAGTGATTAATCACAAATCACTTGTGATTTGTGATTCTTAATGATACAATATTACTATACAAAAAAAGAATGGGGCGTAGTTATGGAGAAGGAAGAACTCAAAATACTTGAAGAATTAAGACGTATTTTAAGCAATAAAAATGAAGCAATTGTTATCTTGAATAATTACTTTAAAGGTGGTGTTGGAAAGTCAAAATTATCGACTATGTTTGCTTACTTGACAGACAAATTGAATTTAAAAGTTTTAATGATCGATAAGGACTTACAAGCAACATTGACAAAAGACTTAGCAAAAACATTTAAGGTTGAATTGCCACGTGTCAATTTTTATGAAGGACTGAAAAACGGAAACTTGGCTTCTTCTATTATTCATTTGACTGATAATTTAGACTTGATCCCTGGCACGTTTGATTTGATGTTATTACCAAAATTAACTCGCTCATGGACGTTTGAAAATGAAAGTAGATTGCTTGCTACTCTTTTAGCACCTTTAAAAAGTGACTATGATCTCATTATTATTGATACTGTACCAACGCCAAGCGTTTATACAAATAATGCAATTGTGGCGAGTGATTACGTTATGATCCCTTTACAAGCAGAAGAAGAAAGTACAAACAACATTCAAAACTATATTTCCTATTTGATTGATTTACAAGAACAATTTAACCCTGGACTAGATATGATCGGTTTTGTTCCTTATTTAGTTGATACGGACAGCGCAACGATAAAATCAAACCTGGAAGAACTGTACAAGCAACATAAAGAAGATAACTTGGTTTTCCAAAATATTATCAAGCGAAGTAATAAAGTAAGTACCTGGTCTAAAAACGGAATTACAGAACACAAAGGCTATGACAAAAAAGTTTTATCCATGTATGAGAACGTATTTTTTGAAATGCTTGAGCGAATTATTCAATTAGAAAACGAAAAAGAATAGAATCACAAATCACAAGTGATTAATCACAAATCACTTGTGATTTGTGATTGTTGATGATAAAATAAGAATAAGAAGAAATAGAAAGAAGTGAGTGATTGTGGGAAATTTAGGCGCACAAAAAGCAAAACGAAATGATACACCAATCAGTGCAAAAAAAGATATAATGGGAGATAAGACGGTTCGTGTTCGTGCTGACTTACACCATATTATAAAAATTGAAACAGCAAAGAATGGCGGAAACGTAAAAGAAGTTATGGATCAAGCCTTAGAAGAATATATACGGAAATATTTACCTGACAAACTTTAAAGGGAGTGAAAATGAAATGGCAGTTACGTATGAAAAAACATTTGAAATAGAGATCATTAACGAATTATCGGCAAGCGTTTATAATCGAGTATTAAACTATGTTTTGAACCATGAATTAAATAAAAATGACTCTCAATTATTGGAAGTCAATTTATTAAACCAATTAAAGCTTGCAAAACGTGTAAATCTTTTTGATTATTCTTTAGAAGAATTAAAAGCCGTTCATGAGTATTGGCGGTCAATGAATCGTTACTCAAAACAAGTTTTGAATAAAGAGAAAGTGGCTTAATATGGCAAATATAGTCAATTTTACTGACAAACAGTTTGAGAATCGCTTAAATGATAATTTAGAAGAATTGGTTCAAGGAAAAAAAGCGGTTGAATCGCCAACCGCTTTTTTACTTGGTGGGCAACCAGGGTCAGGAAAAACCAGTTTGCGATCAGCAATTTTTGAAGAAACACAAGGGAATGTTGTTGTCATTGATAATGATACCTTCAAACAACAGCACCCAAATTTTGACGAATTAGTGAAACTTTATGAAAAAGACGTGGTAAAACACGTTACCCCTTATTCTAATCGTATGACAGAAGCACTTATTAGCCGTTTAAGCGATCAAGGCTATAATTTAGTGATTGAAGGAACAGGACGAACAACAGACGTTCCTATTCAAACCGCAACAATGCTTCAAGCCAAAGGTTATGAAACAAAAATATACGTCATGGCAGTACCGAAAATTGAATCATACTTAGGAACGATTGAACGATATGAAACCATGTATGCAGATGATCCAATGACAGCCAGGGCAACACCAAAACAAGCACATGATATTGTGGTTAAAAATTTACCTAACAATTTAGAAACCCTTCAAAAAACGGGCTTATTTAGCGATATAAGGCTTTACAATAGAGAAGGAGTGAAACTCTATTCAAGCTTAGAAACGCCTTCCATTAGTCCGAAAGAGACCTTAGAAAGAGAATTAAATCGTAAAGTATCAGGGAAAGAAATTCAACCGACTTTGGAGAGAATAGAGCAAAAAATGGTTCAAAATCAACACCAAGAAACCCCTGAATTTAAAGCAATTCAACAAAAAATGGAAAGCTTGCAGCCACCTACACCACCAATACCCAAGACACCTAAACTTCCAGGACTTTAAACATTAAAAAAGGAAAAGAGTAGTTACCAAAAAACGGTAACTACTCTTTTTTTATAAAAACATTTCCTCATGTTTTAAAAGCTGATCGAGAAATAAAGCACACAACGGTATTCTTTCTTTTTTCAGTTGGTACATTTTGCAGTCTGTAACGTGTCATTTACTGTTTGTTACCTTAACATATCCAGTCGAAAACACAAGGGTATATAAACGAGCAAGCTCGCCCTTGTGTTTTCTTTGTGTCTATGTTGCGTACTCGTCACAGCAAACGACACGAACACACTGGCGAAAATGAACCAACAAAACGAAAAAAGAAAGGAGCGTACACTGTAATTTATTTCTAGCTTTTAAAACATGAGGAAAACAGCTTCACTTCCTCAAACGCCTAACAAAAATGGTTGTCAAAAAACTAAAAATCAAAAAAAGAAAAGAGGAAAAGAAAATGGAAAAAACAAAAAAATTACAATTAGAAGATTTTACAGAAAATGGGTTTTATGGAACACAAGAACAGCAATATCTAAAAGCTCAAGTAAGAGAAGAGCTAAAAGAGCAAGGCTTTATCATAGATAGCAGTTTTGAGGGCGATTTTAAAACATGGATAGGTGTATACGCAAGACCAAAAGATAAACCGACCTACTTAGACCCTCAAAACGATAAAGAAGCAGAAGAACAAGAGCAATATTCTATTAACGGCTTTAAACAAGATTTTAGCGAATGGTTTGAGTGGGAAATAAAAAATTTGAAAATTAAAGAAATGTAAAAAAAAGCCTAGCAAAAAAAGCTAGGTTTTTCTTTTAGGTAAAACACCAAAAAGAAAAACCTAAGAAGGATAAAATAAGTTGTTCCACTTGCGGTGCAGTTGCTCCTCGTTCCAAACCCAACTTATTTCTTTGCAAAGATATTTGTATTTGACTAACACCTTTCCTCGAATGGTAAAAGCTAACCGTTCGTTACTCTACCTCAGATACTTTCTTTTTTCAGTTGGTACATTTTGCAGTCTGTAACGTGTCACTTACTGTTTGTTACCTTAACATATCCAGTCAAAAACACAAGGGTATATAAACGAGCAAGCTCGCCCTTGTGTTTTCTTTGTGTCTATGTTGCGTTCTCGCCACAGCAAACGAAACGAACACACTGGCGAAAATGAACCACCTAAACGAAAAAAGAAAGGAGCAAGATATGTAGAACATTCACAGCTTTTACCATTCGAGGAAAACAGCTTCACTTCCTCAAACGCCTAACAAAAATGGTTGTCAAAAAGCCAAAAATAAAAAAGAAAAGGAATGATAAAAATGAAATACATTAAAAACGTTGAAACATTGGAAGAATTGAAAAAAGCCTACAAAAAGTTAGCTTTGAAGTTACACCCCGATTGTGGCGGGAATGAAGAAGAAATGAAAATTTTGAACAATGAATATGACGAACTGTTTAGCAAACTTAAAAACACTCATAAGAATAAAGAAGGTGAAACTTACACCAAAGAAACAACAGAAACACCCGAACAGTTTAAGGATATTATTAATAAATTGTTCAACCTAAAAATGGACGGCGTAGCAATCGAAGTAGTAGGAACATTTATATGGCTAACAGGTAATACAAAACCTTATAAGGACGACATAAAAGCCCTAGAATTTCGTTATTCACCAAAAAAATACGCATGGTATAAAGCACCAAGCGATTATAAAAAACGTAGTCGAAAAAATTATGATATGGACACAATAAGGGGAATGTATGGAAGTCAAAAGGTGAAGGAAGATAAAGAAGAAAAAAAATACTTACAAGCCAATTAAGGCTTGTAAGTTTATCAGAAAGGAAGTTTTAAAGTGGATATTAAAATAAAAAAAATAAATTTTGAAGGTAATACCTGAATAATTCATAGCTCTATAATTTAAGCTGGTTTCTTGAATAAATTAATCGTTCTTGGAAAAATTGGGGTTTTTTCTACAAAATAGTGCGTTCTCGAAGTAGATTTTAACTAAATGAACCTTCTTACGATTCTCTTGTTTGTTTGAAGGCATACTTCTCCCTTGTAGACGATTGATTCAAAAAATTAACGTGATGACTGATTTAAATCCATTGACTGGATCGCCGTAGGCGCTCGAAGCCCCTATAGAATTCAGTTTGATACACATGATAACTCGACAATTTTAGATAGGCTCGTCTGCCTGTTTGCACAAGTTTGCCAGCGACTTTAAGGAATGTTAGTCGGATGGAATGAATAGTCATCCCTTGGTTCTTTTTATCAAAGCCGATAGTCTTTAGACAGTTGATGAGGTTGTATGCAAGCAGACTAATCATCATTCTTACATGATTTTCTAAGAAGCGTGGACTATCTGTTTTATCGAAATAAAAGCCACCTTTCGCTTCTTTGATGAAATTCTCCATTGTCCCTCGCTTGCCGTAAAGAGAAAATATAACTTGAGGCGATACGTTATCTGACAGATTGGTCACAATGAATGCGTGTTGAAAGAGGAGTTCTCCTGCTTCACGGATTGATCGAATACAGACACGACGGGGTTTCGACCATGATTGTGCTTGATAAGGCATTGAAAAATACTGAACTTCCCGATCTTCCCATTTTTGGTTATCCCCGTAAAGAACGGATTGCTCAGCTAATTGACTTAACCTCCGATTGTTCTTTAATCGGATCACATACTGACTTTCATTTTCTTCACAAGCCTCATACACCTCTGGTGTTGCGAAGCCGCTGTCCCCACGAACTAATATCTCGGTATGAGGTAACGTGCTCTTGTAGTGGTGTAACAGCGGGTCGATAAAGGCTTTCACCCCTTTAGATGTGTACTGATTGCCTGAACGCAGTTCAGCTTTCAAAAAATCTCCGGTCAATCCGTCAAAGGCAACTAATGGGTGATAGCCGTAGGTTTGATAATGGGCATTATAATCTGCTTGTTCTTGATGACCAAAAGTATCTGAATGTGTGGAATCGAGATCAATGATTAACTCGGTGTCATTGCGAATCAAACGCGCTTTATCAATGAGCGACTGATTTAATGATTGTAATTGACCCACATTTTCCGTGGTGAAACGATCCAGAAACCGTGAAATTGACGATTGTGAGGCTAATTGTTTTCTGCCTAACACCATTTGAAAGACTGGATCCTGTCGTAACAGATTAGCTGACGAGTCTGCCGAATAACCAGCAATCAGTTGCATAATGAGCTGTTCTAATATCGCTAAATTATCATGCGTGTAGTAAGCACGGTTATCTTTAATGTCCAGAAGTGATTTTGCCAAATCAGAAAACTTGAAGGTATCCATTACTTCTTTAACTAAGACTAAACCCGAATCACTCGATAAACGACCACCTGTATGCGAAATGATGATGTTTGAATTGAATTTTACCTGGTTTTTGTGTAAGCTAATCATGAAGAGAACTCCTTTCTTATGGTTGGTTTAGACACCTTTACCATATCAGAATGGGGTTCTTTTTTCATCACTTAACAGGTGAAAAAGAAAAAGTAAATTTAAGCTGCCGTTAGGCAGTTGGCACATGTTTCAACGAAAAGTATGAATTGTTCAGGATGTCTGGAAGATTATTAATTTATTTATCATACGCTTGAAGTTATTTCAAATCTTGAAAATGAATTTCAATCTAAAAATGCTGAAAGAATAGAAAATGAAAGTAATCCTTAGAAATAAAAATGCCATTTAAAGCTCATATTTGCTCTGTGTGGCATTTTCAAACGCACTAATATGTTTAATTCAATTATATTTGAAAAACTCTATATCAGCCTACACATCCAAAAAATATAGTTACATACATATGGGGAATACATGTATATTGATCTTAAATCAACGTAATCCAAGATTAGATAAACGTTTGATTAGTGTATTCAACAAAAACACCCCCGATTTCTCGAAGGGTGTTATCAAAATTCATCAAATCATTTAGCTTAGTGGAAGACCATACCGCCATCAACAACGATTGTTTGACCTGTAATGTATGTTGAGTCTGGTCCAGCTAGGAATGCTACTACGTTGGCTACATCTTCTGGTTCTGATAGACGTTTAAGGGTAATGTTTTGTGCGAATTGATTCATACCCCACTCATCGTCTTTACCTGCATTGACTGCTACTTCGTGAGCGATACCAAACATCATTGGTGTCTTCACGATACCAGGTGCGTATGCTGTCACAGTAATATCATCTTGAGCTAAGTCACGGGCTAATACTTGCGTGATACCGCGGACTGCAAATTTTGAGCCTGAGTATAAAGCTAATTCAGGGTTACCCAATACCCCTGCTTGTGACGTAGCATTGATGATTCGACCACCGTGACCGAAGGCTTTGAAGTGTTTTTGAGCAGCTTGTGCACCCCAGATTACACCTGCTACGTTGATACCATATACTTGGTCGAACATTTCTTGGGTAATTGTTTCTAATGGTGTTGTCGGTGCAACACCCGCATTATTGACAACTACATTTAAATCACCAAAATGTGCTGCAATTTTATCAAATGCTTCAAATACTTGTTCACGTTTAGACACATCTGCGCCTGCAGCAATAGCATCACCTTCTGGGAATTCGGCTACAGCAGCTTCAGCTGTTTCGGGATTATAATCAACAATACCAATTTTAAAGCCATCTGCATGTAGACGTTTAGCAATCGCTAACCCAATCCCTTGACCAGCACCTGTAACAATCGCAACTTTTACCATAATATAACCTCTTCCTTTGTGAATTTTTTAACATTTTTATAAACAAAGTATAACTATTATTGAAACCGCATTCAATCATTTCTACATTGATTACAACCGTTTTCTTAATTTTCAGATAAAATCATTTTTTATAACAATAAAGGTTCTTTTAAACAAACATTTTTGTATATTTTCATTGATGACAAGTAAAAGCAGTGTAAGTATCATGGAAATTCCAAAACTACATTCTTATATGGACTTAATCAAGGAGTGGCGGTATGAGTAGCCAGCCAACAGTGTCAACCTTCATATCTGACTGTATTCTAATTTTAAGACACTCAGTATAAAAAGTCAATTATTTGTTGATCATGGTATGTGTAAAGTTATTCTCGGAAATTTATTCTAGAAATCTGAAACACTATTTATTTTTTCTTTTCGAATCATGTTTTTACCTGAATAATTCATAGCTCTAAATTTAAGCTATTTTTTTGAAGAAAGTGCCTATTTTCAAATTAGGCAGATACTTCCTTCCAAAATAATGCGTTTTCGAACAGGATGTCTACGGAAGAAGTCCATAATAAAAATTATTTGTCTATTTAAGGGCAGACGAATCCCTTGAAAAAGAATCGGTTAAAAAAATTTGTATGAAAAATAGTTTAAATCCATTGTTTGGATCGCCGCAGGCGTTCAAAAACCTTATAAAATTCAGTTTGATACACATGATAACTTGACAGTTTGAGATAGACCTGTCTCCCAGTTTGAACAAGTTTACCGGCTACTTTAAGCAATGTCAGCCGGATGGAATGAATGGTCATACCCCGGTTCACTTTGTCAAATCCAATAGTCTTCAAAAAATTGACGAGGTTGTAAGCCAGGACACTGATCATCATTCTGACATGATTTTCCAGGAAACGCGGACTATCTGTTTTGTCAAAATAAAAGCCTGATTTCGCTTCTTTGATGAAATTTTCCATTGTTCCACGCTTGCCGTAAAGAGAGAATATGACCTCAGGCGAGACATTATCGGATAGATTCGTCACAATGAATGCGTGGTGAAAAAGAAGCTCTCCTGCTTCACGGATTGATCGAATACAAACGCGACGGGGTTTTGACCAGGATTGTGCCTGATAAGGGAGTGAAAAATACTGTATTTCTCGGTCTTCCCATTTTTTATTATCCCCATAAAGAACAGAGTGTTCAGCTAATTGACTTAACCTCCGATTGTTCTTTAAACGGATAACGTACTGGCTTTCAGTTGATTCACAAGACTCATACACCTCTGGTGTGGCGAAGCCGCTGTCACCCCGAACTAATATCTCGGTATGAGGTAACGTGCTCTTGTAGTGGTGTAACAGCGGGTCGATAAAGACTTTTACCCCTTTAGATGTGTACTGATTGCCTGAACGCAGTTCAGCTTTCAAAAAATCTCCGGTCAATCCGTCAAAGGCAACTAATGGGTGATAGCCGTAGGTTTGATAATGGGCATTATAATCTGCTTGTTCTTGATGACCAAAAGTATCTGAATGTGTGGAATCGACATCAATGATTAATTCGGTGTCATTGCGAATCAAACGCGCTTTGTCAATGAGCGACTGATTTAATGATTGGAGTAGACCGATGTTAGTCTCGGTGAAACGATCTATAAACCGTGAGATTGACGATTGTGAGGCCAACTCTTTTTTACCGAGTACAGCTTGAAAGACTGGATCCCGTCTTAATAGATTAGCTGATGAGTCTGCCGAGTAACCAGCAATCAGTTGCATAATGAGCTGTTCTAATATCGCTAAATTATCATGCGTGTAGTAAGCACGGTTATCTTTAATGTCCAGAAGTGATTTTGCCAAATCAGAAAACTTGAAGGTATTCATCACCTCTTTAACTAAGACCAAACCCGAATCACTCGATAAGCGACTACCTGTATGTGAAATAGTCAAATTTGAATTGACTTTTACCTGGTTTTTGTGTAAGCTAGTCATGAGAAGAACTCCTTTCTTATGGTTGGTTTCGACACCTTTACCATATCAGAACGGGGTTCTTTTTTCATCACTTAACAGGTGAAAAAGAAAAAGTAAATGAAGACTGCCGTTAGCCAGTTTCAGACGGTTTAAAGTCAAAGTATGAATTATTCAGGTAATATTTTAAAAGTTATAAAAGCGACAGTAACAGAAATGAGAGGAATAAATAATCATCAAAAATATGATTTTGATTTATATCAAATAGAAGCACGTTCGCCAATGTCAACAAGAGAAATAACTTTAACAGTTGATTTTATAGAAAAAAAAGTATCAGGTGATATTATCGCTTTTGGTGATTGGTACGATTTGGATATAGAATCAGTAAATGAAATATTAAAGCAATTAAAAAAGGAAGAACAAACATTAAGAACAATCAATTTTATTTAAAAAAGTATCAAAAAAAAGGAAAATTATTTTTCCTTTTTTTGATACTTTTTAGGTTTATTTGCTTTAATATATTCAGAAAAAATTTTTAAAAATTCTTCCGTTTCTTCTACAGTTAAATAGTCAATTTCAAAATACTTTTCTAATAAAGCACCTTTTTCAATTAGACGCTTTGTTCTTCTTTTTCTGTTAATATTTTGCTCGCTATTCGCTCGCAAAATATTTTTTTGAATTTTTAGTTTTTCTATTCTTTTGTTGATGTCATTTAAATCATTATTTACCATAACTATTTAAGTAATTCAGAAAAATTTTGACTATTCGCATTTAATAAAGTTTCTAATTCATCATAGAATAATTCTTTGTTTTCTTCAATCGATTCAATAGAAATATCATTTTTTGAAAGGATAGAAAGAACAAAGTCACCAATATCTGCTTTAGACTTTAGAATTAATTCTTCTTTTTTCTTTTGTAATTCTTTAATTTGAAGTTCAATATCAGAAACAGTTCTCTTCTTTCTTTTTTTTGGCTTCGTTTTAGAATTAAAATTACCATTAATTGCATTAATATTTTGATCTTGACTTTCCATGAAATACGCCTCCTAATATATTGTGTAACTCTATCATATTATATTATTTTTCTAAAATCAATAATTATAAATGTAAATGTCAGATTAAACATAGTTACTTTTATAATGATAAGTGGTAAAATTAATTTATCAAGGATTCCCTTAGATGATTTACTAAGGGCGCACTTATACCCCTAAATTTTATTTAGTGGTAATTGTGCTATAAAACTTAATTTACATTTCGTTTTATCGTCAAGCGTGTTTGTTAAAATTCGCTACGCTCATGTTTGAAAAGAAAGAGAGGTGATACAATTGGCAATCTTCCATTTATCTATGACAATAGCAAAAAGAGAAGGCGGAAAAAGAAGTTTAATTGCAATGGCTTCTTATCGAAGCGGTGAAAAATTGTATAGTGAACTATACGAGAAAACAAATCTATATAACCATAGAACTATTAAACCAGAAGCTTTTATTTTAAAGCCTGATTATGTACCTAATGAATTTTTAGATAGACAGACTTTATGGAACAAAATGGAATTAGCAGAAAAACAGGTGAATTCTCAAATTTGCCGAGAAGTAAATGTAGCATTGCCAATTGAATTAAATAATACAGATCAACGATCACTGATAGAAGAATTTGTTAAAGATAATTTTGTCAGTGAAGGAATGATTGCAGATGTAGCTATTCATAGAGATGATGAAAATAATCCCCATGCTCATATTATGTTAACAATGAGAGAAGTAGATAGTGAAGGAAATATTCTTAACAAGCGAAAAAAGATACCTAAACTAGATGAAAATAGAAACCCGATTTTATTAGAAAATGGTAAAATTAAAATGGTTTCTATTAAAACAAATGATTGGGATAGAAAATCTCTTGTTTCTGAAATTCGTAAAGATTGGGCTGATAAAGTTAACCAATATTTAAAAGCTAGAAATATCGATCAACAAATTACAGAAAAATCTCATGCGGAACTTGGGAAAAAAGAACTACCAACAATTCATGAAGGTTTTTACTCAAAAAAATTAGAAGAAAAAGGAGTTATAAGTGAGTTAAAAAGAAAAAATTTAGAGATTCAAAGTTACAATGATATCCTAGCCGAACTTGATAAACTTGAAAATCAAGAGAAAATATTAAAACAAGACCAAAACTTCACTTTAAAATTTGAAAAAACTTTCTCACCTTTAGAAAAAGGAGAACTGAAAAATCTTTCAAAAGAATTGAAATTATTTATTAATGATGAAAACATTGATAAACGATTAGGTGAATTAAAACGATGGGAAAATTCACTTATCTTTAATAATAAAATGGAAATTCAAAAACAACGTTTGATGTTAAGTAAAATTAGTAGTGAACGAGATATGCTTACAAAGGCAAATGAAATTTTAGATAAACAAGCAGAAAGATTCTTCAAAAAATCTTATCCAAGTTTGAATATTGACAAATTTTCAAATCACGAAGTTAGAGCAATGGTTAATGAAACCCTATTTAGAAAACAGTTATTGAATAAAGACCAGTTAGCAGAGGTCATTTACAATGAAAGAGTAATAGAAAAAGAAGAAAGTAAAAAGATTTTTAAAGAAAAACCATTTCAAACTAGCCGTTATCTTGATTCAAAAATTAAACAAGTTGAAGATAGTATAACAAAAAAAAATAACCCTGAAAGAAAAGAAATTTTATCAATTAAAAAAGAAAAACTAATAGGAATAAAACAAGGATTGATAGAATATGTTCAATCAGAAGTTGAAAGAAAATTTGATAAAAATGTTTCAATAGATTCAGTCATAGAAGGCGAAATGTTACTTGCAAAAGCTGACTATTACAAAACAACTGATTTTTCTAAAGTCGAAGGAGTTGCTAGATTCAGCAGTGAGGAAATTAATTCCATGTTGGAACAATCAAAAGGCTTCTTAACTAACATTCAGACAGTGAAAATTCCTAATGATTGTCAAGGTGTATTTTTTGTTCAAGATAGCATGAAACATATTGATGAACTAAGCCCGTTAGCAAAACACAATCTGAAAAAGGTCGTTAATCGCAATGCTTATTTACCTGATTCTGATAAAATAGAATTAAGTAAAGAAATTGAAAATACCAACAAAGATCAATCCCAAGAATTGGATAAAGACGTACCAGAAAAAAATGAAGTGACTGTAAAAATGTTCCAATTTGCGAAGTCAATTAATCGTTTGTTGAGTGGTAACCAACCACAGAAAAAACGAAACCTAGACAAATTGATTAAGCAAACAAAACCAAAAGAAAATCAATCATTACAAAGGAATATTCCTTTGCGATAAAATAAAAACAAGAGGTGTATAAAATGAAAAAATTTATCAAAGATACAAAGTTTAAGCTTGAAAGTGCGGTTTTTGCGGTGGGTACATTGT
>NZ_JQLU01000002.1 GCF_000744375.1 Carnobacterium gallinarum DSM 4847
TCTTTTAAATATTCATATAATGTTGCTAAAGAGTAGGGGACACTTAGCTTTGCATAATAATATTCCTCAACATACCAGGGGAGGGTGACAAGCTCATTATTTATTAGTTCTTGTAATTTTTCTTTTCTCAATACGATTACCTCCAATTTATAGGGAAGGGAACTGATGTTCCTAATTAGATAATAGCATATAAAGCTATTTTTATCAACAAAAAATCGTTTATAACTATTTTTTTGATTGTAATTCTATATCATGACTATTGACGGCTTGGATCCTACTAATTTTAAAATACATGTTACTGTAAGTAAATTAAACCATATAAATTAGAAATGAAAACAATTGAAATGTTATCCATTTAGACGTACAATGGACACACAAGTAGAAGGGGAGGGTTTATAATGACCGCAATTAAAGAAAAATCTAGAATCTTTATTCGTGCAGAAACTAAATTAAAAGACAAGGCCACTAAAGAGCTCTCTAGTAAGCAGTTAGATTTAACCACAACTTTTGATTTATTTTTAGACAAAGTTGTCAAACAAAATAAATTCCCTTTTGAAATTACAAATGAAACTGCAGAAGAAAAAAATCTAGCAAATATTCGTTTAAATGTCATTGAAGGTTTGTCAGATGCAGAGGCGAACAGAGGTATCGGCGCAAGCACGTACCTGCAACAACTACAAACTAAAAAAGCCGAATTAATAAATAAGTAAGTATACAATCATCCTCACCAAATAAATACGAAACTTAATTGAATATAACTCTATTATATTATTTGGTATTTCCGAAATGGAAAAAATGTTAATGTTTTAACTATCTACAACAGATTAAAAAATACTACAGAAGTTTAATTGCAGAATAAAGTAGACAGTTTTTTGATATCATAATTCAATAAGATGCCTGAAAATAAAAACCCTTAATTTAACGTTTTATACGTATAATATACTTCCAATGTGTATTAATTAGTGGTAAAATAAAGTTAGATAAAAATAAGAGAGGATGAACGATACTATGACCACACTAGAAAAAAAACCAATTAATGTTAAAGTAAATAGCGAACTTAAAACTGAAGCAGAAAAGCTATTTAATGAATTAGGTTTGACAATGACAAGTGCTATTACTGTATTTTTACAACAGTCAGTATCAAACCAAGCAATCCCTTTTCAAATAAAAAAACCTAATGCGGAAACCCTTAAAGCTATTAAAGATATTGAAGATGGAAATTTAGAGGGTGGATTTAGCTCTGTGAAAGATTTGTTGGAGGATTTAAATGCTTGATATCTATTACACATCAAAATTTAAAAAAGACTATAAAAAAATAATTAAGCAAGGGAAAAAAACTTCAGAGTTAGAAAAAGTTTTAGATTACTTGCAACAACAAAAGAAATTACCAGAAAAATACAAGGATCACTTGTTAACTGGAAATTACACGGGTTTACGAGAATGTCATATTAATGCTGATTGGTTACTAATATATAAAATCGATCAAGAGAAATTAATCCTAGCTTTAGCTAGGACAGGATCTCATAGCGAGTTGTTTTAATTAAGATCAAAAATTTTATGAGTAGATAAAGTCATTTGTTCAGATATCTCAACTTTTCGCTTTATTTTTCCGAATAAATTTTTAATCTTAAAGTCTAAATAAAAAAAGAAATGCTGAGTTAGAAGCATTTCCTTTTTTATTGTAGAGCATACCGTAACTTTGGGTGAATGCGCTGTGTTGCAATGTATTATGTTCAACTTTCAGGAAAACTAATCTTTTTATGAAAGTTGAATAAGGCTAACAACTGAATAGCTGTTAGCCTCTTTTAATTTGTATATTCAACAGAATACTCTATCATTTTCTAATTACCCCATCTATAATTTCCAAATTCTTTTACCATTTCTTTTTCAGTTACAACATTGCCTTCCTCGAAATCTTTAAAACTTTCTTCAATTAGATTTCTATCATGTAATTTTTGTGTTTCTGATAAGTCTAATTGAATGATGCTTCCATTTTCTTTATACGTTAATGATTCGTCAACTGTTATTCCGTTATCTTTAGGTAAAATGACTCCAAGAGAATTCCCGATACGTATAACTTTTGTTTTTTTATGAATTCCACCTCATTTCCATTTAAAACTTTACTCTAAATAATAAAAAAATTGACATTGGACTCAAACTCATTTAATTACATATCTTCATTATATTATTTATCTCTTAACTCAATAAGTTTATTTACATTGCTAACTATTAACTCAAAGTATTCTTTTTGATGATCAGTAAACTCAGGTGATTTTCTACTTTGATAGATCAGAATTTCTTCACTATCATTGAAAACTCCGTAAGGACGATTTTCTTTTAATATTGCCTTTTCAAAAAAACTTTTTCTTTTTGGAAACTGTGTATACTCAATAATTCTGTTTAAACTCAAAGTATCATTTTCTAATTCTAAAATATTACTAATCTCATTCAACAATTTTTCCCGTTTTTGCATAATTTATTCAACCTCTCAACAGTTATTTTTCTAACTTAATTATACCTTTTTCTTTCAACAAGTTAAAGGAAGTAAATAATGCCATAACACTTGATTAAGTTCTTATTTTTTTATTACTACTCTAATACAACTTCTTTATATAGAAGCCAAGTTATCTAAATTGATAATATTAAGATTTTGCGATAACTCCCTAATTGCAAATCCATTATGCTTAAAATATGATTAACTCATAATTTTTATCTCATTTTAAATAAAAAATAAAAGAATCAACTTATGTGCCGACATAGGTTGATTCTTTTATTTGTTTCTATCGTTATATATCTGTACTTATAAGATTAACATGATATCTTAATAATTACAATACCACAGAATTAAAGGTCTTCTGTATTGTATTCCGTATATCCTTCATAATAGTAACTAACATCGATACCTTTCATATATATTTCTCGGTTATCAATAAATTTAGTCAGGGCATTAGTCAGAAGATATCGTATTTCCAAATCGTTAACCGGACTACGCTCCATAGCTGATAAATAATATTCTTTATTGATTAAATTCCAATCAATAACTTTTTTCACTTCTTTTTTTAAAATTAAATCTAACCATATTCTAGTGCTGCGTCCATTACCTTCTCTAAAAGGATGCGCTACATTCATTTCCACATATTTTGCTACAATCTCTTCAATTGTTTGTTGCGGCATCTGATCAATAAACTTTAATGAAGCCTCTAAGTACATAACTGGAGCAAATCTAAAATTACCTTTAGAAATATTAACGGTTCGAATTTCACCTGCAAAATCATAAATATCTGAAAATAGGTATCTATGAATATCAGATAAACCTTTATACGTACCAACCTCTAATGTATGAATATCGCCTGAATCATATAATTTCTTAGCATTAGCTTTACTAATTTTTTCTTCAGCCCTTGCTAACTTTACTTGATCAGTAATCCCTAGTTTATTATTTAGCATATTTCCCCTCCGTAATACTTACCTAAGCAGCAAAGCAAAAAAATGAAATATAGGCCAGGTTGTAAAATCAAAAAAGTATATAAACTACTCATTTACTTTTTTTGTCAATTCATGTATAGTATTTAAAACCGTATCAAGAATGTCATTTGGTATTTTCTCAAGATACTTTAAAGGCCTTACTCTATAATCAATCGTCATTAATTGTTCTACAAATAGTTGACCACTAGTTTTTGTTCGATCATCCAATACTACATGAGTAGGATAATTCCATTTTCCATTACTAATAGGAACAACCCAAGTAAAAGGAGATGTTTTTGATAGTAAATTTGCACTAACAACTAATGCAGGGCGTTGATCTTTTTGTTCGTGTCCTAATGAGGGGTCAAAATTTACTAGAATAATATCTCCTTGCTTAGGTATATATTTTCCTACCATTCTTCTCCAACTCTCCCCATACTTAACCAAGCACTGTCTTCTACAGTTGGTTCATAAAATCCACCATCATAATTTTCAAACATCTCTTCTAAAGTTTTAGTTTGTCTTCTTTTTTTTATAATAATTTGATCCGCATCTGCTACAATTTCAATTTCTTCAGAATCATGAAATCCAGCAACTGCTAAAAGTTCTTTTGATAGACGAACAGCACTACCATTCCCCCATGTTTTAACACTAGCATCAACAACATAGCTCATAAGAACACCTTCCTTCTAAAATAAGTATACACGAAAGTAGATACATTGTAAAGTAGATACTTTCGTGTATACTTATACTTAATAATTATTTATGACTAAATTTTAGAAACGTATTTTGATGCATTTATGACCAATAATCCATATGAATAGTTTCAAATGACCTTAAAAAGCTCCTCACAACATTCAACTATCACTATATTTTAAAATTATCTTTGATTTCTCCTTGAACAATGAACTTATTAACTTCTGATGTATTCATTAAAGACTGATAATATTGGATTTAAAAGCCTAATTTAAAATCAGCCAAACTTTCACCAATTTCTTGATCTGTGATACCTAAATATCGTTTTGTAATCTTTTCGCTAGAATGATTAAAAATAATCATTAAGGTTCCAATATCTTTTGTCTTCATATAATAATTATAACCAAATGTTTTTCTCATCGTATGTGTGGCCAAGTCTGATCTCTCTAATTGGATACCTACATTTTGAAATACACGGTATAATCCATTTACAGTTAAGTGACTATTCCCCACATGTGAAGGAAACAAATAATCCTCTTCAGTTAAATTCATTTCTTCAATATACGTTTTAATTAATGGCTGTAAATTTTCTAAATGTAGTGTTTGAGTTTTCCCCGTTTTTTTCTCAATAATTTTTGGTGTAAGTGAATATGAAATATCTTTCACTTTTCGACAAACAATATCTGAAGCACGTAATCCAACATTGATTCCAAATAAAAAGAGAAAAACATTTCTTTTAGAATATTTTGTTCGTCTAAGAACAAAAAGTACATCGTCAATATCTGATTTTGTTCGAAGTGGTTGCACATTATAAGACAAAAAATCATTCCCTTCCGGAATTTTTAACTGCACTATTTCCTTTCTATTGTACCATATTCATGCGGTTAGTTATACAAAATTCAGAAACCCTTTATTTGAAACAAAGTAACCGCACTATTTTATCTAAAATAGTGCCCTTGTTTTATTTTTAATTTTCTCCTCAGTTTCATGTTGTTATTTATAAAACATGAAATTATCTTTGCAACACATAGTTTTTATACTATAATAAATAAAAGGAGTGTTTAAAATGTTGCTAACAAAATCAAGAATGCAAGGTAGTTCTGTAGTGATAACACTACCACCTCATAATGGTAAAAAACCAGAGTCAAATAAAGAATATTTAGTTGTCTATTCTTCAGACGGCACTATTCTTTTAGTTCCTAAATTATCTGACCCTTTTGAAGGCGGAGATGAAGGAGAGTTTTATGAATTGGATGATTGGGAAGATATTTCACCTGAAGGGAGAGAATTAATCTAATGTCAGAAAAAGAAAAATATATTCCTAACAAAGGAGATATTGTTTGGGTTGATTTTGATTCCTCATCAGAACAAAAAAATCAAAAACGTCGATCTGGTTTGGTTGTTTCTCGTTATGATTTTAACAGAAAGACACGATTTGTAATTATTTGTCCGATTACCTCTACAATAAAAGACCTACCCACTAGATACACACTCCCAACTGAAATGGATATTAATGGACAGGTCCTCATTTCTCAATTAAAATCACTGGATTTCAATTCTCGGAATTTAGTACTTGCGGATTATTTACCATTACAAGATATGGCAAAAATAGATCAAATTATTGACTATATATTTTAGTTTTTCTATTCTTAATAACTAGCATCTATAAATCTTTGTTAAATTAGGATTCATAGATACTAGTTTTTTGGGATATTTTTTATTTATTTCAACTGTATATTAATTTAATTTCAAGCAATCGCTCTTTTTTGTGATCCATTGTATTTTCCCCAACATCCATCACCTTAGTGCTAGTATAAAAATAGGAACAGTAAAACGTGGAGAGTTGAGGTATACTAAAAGAAACCTAAAGGAGACTTCTCAATGACGCAACACACAAAAGAATTCAAAGAATCTGTTTTAGCCTATCGAACCGACCATCCCGAGTTAACTGTTCAAGCCTGTTGTCGCAACTTAGATATCAGCGCCTCAACCTACTTCAAGTGGGTAAAAGAAACCGCTGAAAATGAAGGAGAAGTAATCAGACGTGGCTCAGGTAATTTTGACAGTTATCTAGCCAAAGAAAATGCTCGTTTGAAGCGAGAGCTTAAAAACCAAACAGATGCCTTGGCCATCTTAAAAAAAGCCATCGGTATTCTGGGCGACGAAGTGAGGTAGTTTACAACCTTGTAAACGATTGGAAACATCCCCTCTCAATTCACAGCGTACTGACAATTCTGGGTGTTTCCACATCTGGTTACTACAGCTGGAAAAAACGTGCCCCATCTAAGCGACAAAAGCGTAAAGAGAGTCTAACAGAAAAAATTCGAGACATCCATGAGGCGTCGCATCAAAATTATGGGGCACCAAAAATTAGCGAAGTCCTTCACTCTCAGGGAGAATCTGTCTCGGAAAAAACAATCGGAAATTACATGAGAGAGGCACAAATTAAAGCTCAATATGTAAAGAAATTCGTTAAAACAACCTTAAATAGCGATTTTAGTAGTAAATTGACCAATCTTTTAAACCGACAGTTTAACCCCAAACAACCTGATTCCTACTGGTGTAGCGACATCACCTATATTTGGACAAAAGAAGATGGGCTTGTTTATTTGACAAGTATTATGGATTTATACTCACGTAAAATCATTGCTTGGCAAGTGACCAGCACTCTAGAAGTCAGTTATGTTGTTCGCTGTGTAGAAGAGGCAAAGCGAACTCGACAGGTCAATCAACCGATTGTCATCCACAGTGACAGAGGCAGTCAGTACATTTCAGAAAAATATAAGCAGGCTCTTGGACCATTGTTCAAATTAAGTTATTCCAAAAAAGGAACACCATGGGATAACGACTGTATTGAATCATTTCATGCCCTGATCAAACGAGAATGGTCAAATCGTGCTCAAATTCTAACACTAGCTGACGCTAAGCGGTTGGTTTTCGAATACATTGAAACGTTCTATAATACGGTCCGCATTCATAGTGCTTGCGGGTATGTGTCACCCATTCAATTTGAAAAAGCTTATATTGGATCGCTTAAGTTGAACCCAATCAAGCCCTTCAATGAAGACAGACTGACAGCTAGTCTAAAAAAGAAGGCGTTATCGTAATTAGCCGTTTTGATCAATACCAACATTCTTGATTCACTCTGTTTCTACATCCTCTCAACATGAAGTTAGAAATAGCTAAGCAAAAAAACTGACTCTCTCGGTTTAAGTTGTCCTTTTTCTTGACATAGTACCACACAGTCCTTTCTATTTCAAAACTTATATATGAAAAACATTTCAGATAATACATCATTTAAAAGAGGATAAATTTGAATTGTAAACTAGAACTATATATTTTTAGTTGAATGACACATATACTATTTGTGTTTTAGGAATATACTCTATAAGTACTGATTGGGCTTCTCCAGTAGTTGTATTAGCGATAGCTCTATATTTATTTTTTTCGATTTTATCTGTTATTGTTACATTTTGAATATCTATCCCATATTTATCAACTAATATTTGTTTAGCTGTTTGTTCCAGTTCATCAGTTTGATAACCTGGAAGTGCTATTGATATACCTAAAGAAATAACAATTGCTGCTATAGGTACCCAATTTTTGTTAAATACATCTGGAATTTCAGGCCACATTGTCTCGCCTAGTTCTTCTTTTCTTCGAACATCAATTTTCCCACAAACACCAAAAATAATTGCGGATATTAGAATTCCAATTTTGTAATCTGAATGCAAAAAAACATATCCAAAAGGTAGTGATATCAAAAGGGTCAAACTGTAAAGATATAAGCCTTTTTTCCATAATCCTTTGTAAATATAGTAAAACACTGAAAATACAATTGCCCAGAAACTTAAATTAGTTTTCTTCCAAAAATTCTTAATATTATTAAGAAAATCGTTATTTAAATTGGATTTATTGTTACTAAATTTTTGTTCATATTTTTTGTCTTGGAAAATTTCAACATCTTCAATCAAATTATATACTTCCACTGTATCTTCTTTCGAGACTTCTTCACTGATAGATTCATCCTCAACATATTCTGTGTCATTACTATCTATTTTTATTTCCTCAATAATGTTTCCATTATCTTTTCTATTGTTGAATTCATCCGTGCTATTTACTTCTTCAATATTTTCTTTTTCTGGTTCAATTTTATGGCCACAAGCGCTACAAAATTTTGCTTCTTTAAAATTTTTAACTCCACATTCTGTACAAAAATTCATTTTTTAATTTCTCTCCTTTTATTGTGTTCTTTTTAATATTCTATAAAGCTTTGTTTGTAAAATTATGTCACCTTCTGATGACCGTAAGACATTGTAGATTGACCATTAGAAGAGTTATCTAGTGTTATAAGCAAGAACTTTTATAATTTTCATCATACGACCATTTACCCATTGAAGTTCCTACCATTACTGCATCTGTTCCTGAGTAAAAACTATACCTATTACCAAAGTCGTCTTGGAATGCTGTATATCTACTATCCTTTGTAAGATAATTTTTCCTACCCTATAAAGTTATGATTTCTACCACTTGGCTCAATAATTCATCATATTTTACTTTCATTCTTGCGATGTAGCTTTCAATTTTTTTAGTTTCTGCAGTAGTATAGGGATTACTTTCATATAATGTTTCTAAAAAATTAATTCGCAATAAAACTTCTTCGTTTGTGTATATTTTCTACCAAATCTATGATGTTTTTTTCTTCTCTTTTAAATCCATCATCTATGTTACTTGAGGACTCATTTATTTCAGTTTCTGTACTATTAATGTTCCTTGAGTTTTTAGAATCCGACTCATTTTCATTAGTATTTTCTTCCTTTTCTATCGATGAACGTTTCCTTGTATGAGATGAAGGCAAAGATTTCTGCATATTATTCGATCGATATCCGACTAAAAATGTGACAGGCGCTAGCAAAATTATTCCCAATTTATATTTTTTCATATTTCCATCAATTAAAAATTTCAAGTTAAACTAACATTTTCTGTAAAAATCCTTTTTTCTGTTCTTTTAGTAAATCTAATTTACGCTGATGAAGAGCGATAGTGTAATCGAGTTGCTGGAAGAAAGTACCGATTTTTGTTTGTTCATCTTCATTTGGTAATAAAATAGAAGCATCTTTTATATCAGAAGAATTGATGCTTTCAAAAGTTGAACCTGTACTTAGTTTAGTCCAAAAACCATTCTCTTTCATTCTTCCTAATGTTTGAAATATGAATTCGCTACCTTTAATCGACGCTACCCCTCGACCAAGAACAACGTCATAATCAGTCTTTCCTACATCCCCAACAGGCGCTCTAACGCTCAAAATTAAGTCTCCCTTATCTGCCTTTTTAGTAACTTGTGTAGTCCAAACACGAGGAACAACTTTATTATTTTTCATATCAGCATTTCCTTGCACAAGTATATAATCACTTGGATTTTCAGTATAGTTCTCAGAATTTGGTGACTGACCCATAGTGATTTGTACAATATTCCCCAACTTACGCTGTTCCCAATCGTCAGTAAATCCTTCAAATCTTATTTTTGGTTTAGTCGTACTCATTTAAATACTGCCTTTGTTGCTTCAATGAGTTCTTTTGTTTCATCTGTCACAGATAATTCATTAAATAAAGTGAGAAAATCTGTCTCTGCTTGAGTCATTTCTTCATTTAGTGAGCTCATTTCATTGCTTAATTCAATTAAATCTACTGGTTCTTCTTCTTCAAACGTATCTACATAACGAGGAATGTTTAGGTTATAGTCATTTTCTATAAGTTCATCTAACGTCGCAATGTGAGAATATTTTTCGACTTCTTTTCTTTGAATCACTGTATCTAGTATTTTGTCTACATCCTCCGGACGTAAATGATTTTGATTTTTTAATTTTTCAAAATCTTTACTTGCATCAATAAAGAGAATATCTGAATCCATTCTATTTTTTCTTAAGATTAACACGCATACTGGAATCGAGGTATTCAAGAATAATTTGTCTGGGAATCCAATCACCACTTCAATTTGATGTTTGTCAATCAGTGCTTTACGGATACGTCCTTCTGCAGCTCCACGGAATAGAATGCCATGAGGGAGAATAATCGCCATACGTCCATTGTCTTCTAAATGGTACAGACAGTGCAATAAGAATGCATAGTCTGCTTTTGTTTTAGGCGCAACTCCATATTCTCGCCAGCGAGTGTCGTCTTCACGATCTTTATTATCCCAATGAGCCGAGTAAGGTGGATTGGCCATTACAGCATCAAACATACGAGGCGTGTCTTTTCCTTCTACTACTCCATCTGGCCAATCACTTTTTAACGTATCTGCATGATTGATTTGGATATCATTGTATTCAACTCCATGCATCATTAAGTTCATTCGTGATAAACGGTACGGAGTAGCGTCTTTTTCTTGTCCAAAATACTTAATCATGCCACGTTTGTTCGAATTTTTTAAATAGCTGGCTGTTTTTAGTAAAAGAGAACCTGAACCAATTATTGGATCATAAATAGTAAAGCTTTCTGCTTCTTCTCGACCATGAGTTAAAACACGAGCCATGACTTCAGAAGGTTCCTTTGGTGTGTAATATTGTCCCATATCAGAAGCCAATACAACCGCAAATTGAGCCACTAGATACTCATAAATATCTGAAACGGTATCGTCCCCACTAGATAAATCAAATTCAGGTGCAGATAATAAATCAATCATAGAGATCATCACACTAGCACGTGCTTGCGCATTCGCTCCTAAATCCGCACTATCAAAGCGCATTCCATCAAAAATACCTTCAAAATCATTTTTTGCTTCAAACGCAATTTGCTGATTAAAGTGACCAAAGGTATCTGTCATTTTACCAATATTGAATTGATCTTCATCAATTGCTTGTTTCCAATCTGCAAAGAAATCACCTGGTTGAATCCCATAGCCTAGATTTTTTTCATATAATCTAAGGCTTTAGTTGAATCTTGTGCATACACGTTCTCCCATGTTTCCCCACGTAACGTAAGGTCTAACCATTTTGTTGCTTTTTCAGATAAAAATTTATAAAACAAAATTCCAAAAATATAATCTTTATAGGCTGTTAATCCAATTTGTCCTCGTGTTTGATTTAACATCCCCCACATTCTAGTTTGTTGTTCACTTGATAGTCCCATTCACTTAGTCCAACTTTCTTTTTCTAATTTTTTTCTTTTTTTACAACGAATTAAAGAAATTCATCAAGGCTTCTTCAAAATCAGAAGCACCAAAAAATGAAATATTTTCTTCTTCTTCAATAAAATGAACGATTTCCGCAAGCTTTGGATTATCATTCAAGGTATAACCTGGTAAGAATAAATCAAAAGCTTCCACAATTCTATTTCCATTCACATCTTGATTGGCTGCCCAACGACGAATAATTAATTCCCTACGTTGTGTGCGATATTTTCCACGAGTGGTCTGAAGTGTTTCTGTTGTAAAGTGAGTTGTAATGTCTCCAGATTCAATTTCAACCACAATTTCTTGAATTTCTTTACGACTTTCATCATCCATTGGCGTAATATGTTTCTCAATCGATTCTTTATTCGCATCGGTTGTCTTATCAATATAGAGATTCAATAGTTCAACTAAGTGATCATAATCAATTATTTCATGGTCATAAAACTCAATTCCCAACTTAATTGCCGTTATATCTGGCTTTTCTGAAGGAGGTAATTTTTCAATAGCGTCATTTAATCGAGCTTGTAAGCCTCCAAATTCAGCATTACTTGCAATATCTAATGTCACCATATGACCCGAAGGTTCATTTTGATCGTTTAATTCCTCAATTTCGCTACCCAGCTCATACCCCTGTTGAATCAAACGTTGAATTTTATTTTGTGTGGGTAAAGCTAGACCCACAAACTCTTTTAATTCAATCTCTCCACGTGGAACCTGACTAAAATCTTCTCCAGCAAGTTCTTTGAGACGTACGACTGAATCTTCTAAGCTTAGAATTTGTTGACTTTGTGATTTAGCTAGAATATCATCGTCTTCTAGTCCACCATTTAATTCTTTCTCAGTTTCATCTTCAGCTTCTTGAAGCGTATCATTTCCACCTCTTGTATAAATACGTAACGCGTTTTCGACAAAAGCTTGCATCTCATCTCCTTGACGATAAAAACGTACTTTTCCATGAGGTTTACTGTTTCGGTCAAAGGTACGATTCGTTCGGGACATTGCTTGAATTAACATGCCTTCTTTTAACATCTTATCCATATAAATCATATTAATGTACCGAGAGTCAAAACCGGTTAATAATTGATCTGACACAATCACTAAGTCTAAACGATCTTCGTCATTCCCTTTATTGTAAGGCTTTTTACGAGCTAACCTCTTTGTGATATCTAACATATAGGCACGAGTAGGATTCACTGCGTCTAAGATACTGAATACCTTATAGCGATTCACATAGTCTTTAATCGCTCTTTTTAGAAACTCATTCTGTTCTTTTGTTCCTACCTCATTGGATTCATCCTTAGAAAATGTCATCGCTACGTTTAAATGAGGAGCTTTTTCTTTGAAAATGTTGTAATAATGCATAACAGCTTGTTTACCAGACACCGCAAACATAGCTTGAAACTCATTTTCTTTTCTTCTTCCTGCAATTAACGCTCCACTAGAAGTTTTTTCCCAATTGGTTAAAATATCTTGGACTACTTCTTGACGGTACATATCACTTTGATAAATTTCTTTTTCATAGTCTTGTGCATCAAATTGAGTATCTGGATTCTCAATCACAAAATTGGGTTTAAAATACGTCACATCAAACCCTAATACATTCCCATCACCAATCGCATCTTTAATCGTATAGGTGTGTAGACGTTTTCCAAATATATCATGAGTAGAAATATCTCGTGTCGTTTTTACCTCGTTTAGTTCATCACTATAAAAGTTTGGTGTACCGGTAAAACCAAACCAAGTTGTTTTACTGAATGCTTTCTTAATTAATCCTACAGATTCTCCACTGGCACTTCTGTGCGCTTCATCCATGATAATGACGTTCCAATCATTATTCACTAAGCCACTTTTTACAGCCTTAGTGAGTCCTTGAACGGAAATGAGTACGATTTGAGAAGCACCTTTGTGCTTCAATTCTCTTTTAAGCTCCTGTCCATTCACTTTTTTGATTCTATTTTTAAAATGTGCATAGGCAAAATCTTTAAAATTATCTAAGGTTTGATCAATCAAATCCACACGGTCTACGATAAAGAGAACAGTACGCACCCTAGGGGACGAAGCTAATAATTGAGCAACTTTAAAAGACGTTACCGTTTTACCTGATCCCGTCGTATGCCAAATATAACCACCTTCTTTTTCGATAAGCCCATTGGTTTCCATTTTTCTCATTCGATCGATAATTTTTCGTGTTGCTTTGATTTGATAGCTACGCATCACCATCAAATTATCAGAGGATGCATCTGGGATCATATTAATCGTAACCAATCGATGTAAGGCAGGAATTCCCATGATTTGGTGCGCAAATTCAAAAGCATCCGTAATGTCTTTATTGTTCTCATCTCTCCATCCAAAAACAAACGTCTTATTGTAGTTGTCTAATGAATTAGGACGTGCTAAGTAATGAGCTGCGTGCTGGCTAAGGATAAATTGAACTTGGACCATCCCAAATAACCCTTCATATAAGCCATCCCCATGATAGCCTTTTAATTGTTCAAAGGCATTCCATTGATTTTGTAGGTGTTCGTCTTTTAATTCAATATGGGCAACAGGAATTCCGTTTATCAGTAAAGACAAATCAATAATGCGTTTCGTAGTTAATCCTTTGGGTAAATCTGAGAAAATAACTTGATTAACCACTTCATACCGAGAACGTCCACCGGCCACATCATCTTCATAAAAAATTTCAATTTCCAAATTAGTTCCATCGTCACGAGTTAACAGAATCGAACCGACTCCACCAGCACCCACTAATAAAAGCTGTGCGTCAAACGGCGTACGAATGCGTTGTAGTTCTTGAAGAATCAGGCCAAATTCAATGTCTGAAAGAGGTTTTTTATTCAACTTATGCGCATTCATTTCATTCAATATGTCACGCCAGTGTTCTTCTAATTCTTTTATACCAACATTGGAATAGTCTTTTCTATAGGTCCAGCCTTCGGCTTCAATCTTTTTAATTAAAGCCTTTTCAAATTGTACTTCTGCCATTTTAGTGCGCCCTCTCGACATTAAACTAACTGATAATCAATTAGTTTAGATTTTAGTTTTCTTTGTTCTAATCACCGATTACAATTTGTTTTTTTATATAAAATAAATCATGTTTTCTGTATTATTATACCATATTTCTAACGGGTTTGAGCACTAAATATCTTGAATAGACTCGATTTTTATTTGGATTACTAAAAAAGCTATCGATAATTGTACCGACCCCAAAAAGGTAGACTTAAAAATCTAATTTTTTGGAGGTCTTTTTTGGATCTGAGTCAATAGGTGAGACAGTTTTTGAGAGAGATTTTTTTATGTTAAGCAGATAAAATGTGCTACTCCAATTGACTAGGAGTCAAATAAGCTAACGCTCTGTGAATTTTTCGAGTAGCGTAAAATCCTTGTACATAACTAAAAAGTTGAGTTTTCGTTTCTTCAAACATTGAATACGTCGATCTTTGATACACATGTTCTTTCTTTAATGATGCATGAAAAGATTCAATTCCTGCATTGTCATAAGGACAGCCTTTACAGCTGTAGGAGTGTGAAATTCCTAATTCTTTAAGCCTTTTTTCATATTCTGCGCTAGTATATTGGGATCCTAAATCTGTATGCACCATACAATTGTTTAGTAATTCCCGTTTTAGACTAGCGTCTTCTAGAGCTTTAATGACAATTTCTGTTTCCATGTCTTTATTAAAAGGATACCCACTAATCTTTCTTAAATGCAGATTCATAATCGATGATAACTAGCACCAGCCATTTTCTAGCGTGTGAATATAGGGGATATCTGCCACCCATTTTTGATTCAATCCAGTGGTTGAAAAATCCTGGTTTGCTATATTTTTATAGTTTTTTAGAATTTTTTTAGATGATTTTTCTGCTTTGAATTTTTTAATTGTGATCGATTGAATAGTCTGCCTCTTCATAGACTGTTGAACGCATTTCATGCTTGTTTTTCGATAGTCTTGATACTTCTGAGTAAGTAGATAATGACTTTTAACGGCACCATAGATACGATCACTTTCGTGATAGATACGTAAAAATCGTTCATCTAATAAATCTCGTTCTAAAGCTCTCTTGGATGGTTTAAAATTTATTTTGCGGTAATAGGTTGCTTTAGAAACGTCAAGTAAGTCACACATCTTTTTGACACTATGGCAGCCTGCTTCGCTTTCTTGACGAATCAACTCAATTAAGTTTAATTTTTTGCCAGAAGTACCGCTACTCTTTTTAAACTTTCAATTTCCTTTTTTAACCGCTTATTTTCTTTGATTAGCTCATGTTCCTTTAAAAAAAAAGTATCTTTTTGTTTACAGGATTTACTTGATTGATTCATTTGTTAATCGTTGAAACACTCGCGTTATATTTTTTAGACAGTGAGTTGATAGATTGGCCGGTCTGACTCAGAGATATAATGGATTTTCTAAATTTTTGTGAATATCTTGTAGTAATATTTTTAGTTGGCATAATAAAAAACTCCTTTATTAGATTATAACGAACATTTTGTCCGTAATCTTATTATAGGAGCCAAAAGTTATTGTTTGGAAAGTTAGGACTAAAATGACAACTTCACTGGTACTTTTAATATATCGAAGGGTTTTACAATTCCAAAAGACCAATAGATCTTTTGGAATTGTTATTGTAATTTTTTAAAATCGTATTTCAATAGTTTCTAAAATAGATTTGATACTTAAATAACACTCCTATAAAATTGGAATGGAGTCAATTAACAAAGGTTACCTCAAAAAGATAAAAATTTAATCAAAGATATCTTATCCTTGTTATTTCAAAGGTCAAATCGATTTGATCTAACTCATGCATCTGCAATAACTTATTAAGCTTTTCTTTATTATAATTTAAATAATAATCCTCTAACGCACTTACAAATTCTTCTGTAAAATTAAACATCCTCTCATAATAGCATTCAAAAATTTTCATACCATATATAGCAACCTGTATATCATTTATATTTTCTCTTATTGAAAATGCTTTGATACAATACCAAAATTCTTTATAGTATAAATTATCCAAGTCTAACATTGCTTTTTCAAGTCCTTTGTTCTTTAGAACATTACTGTTCTTAAAGTATTTATTCATATTAAAAGATAAATTTTTATCAAAATTTTTAGTAATGGTTGTTGTGCTTGCTAACATTAAGTGAGGGTTTTTCATCATAATTTCTTTTGTAATCATTTGCAATCCGGTAAATATTTTTACTGCTTCATTAAAAATTTCGACATTTTCCATTTTTTTTAATGTAATACATAGCCTATCAAACACATGCGTTATAAATAAGGAAATTGGATATGTTTTAACCATCTCAACATAGATGTATAATCTAATTTCTAGTGGCAAAAAAGATATTTCTCGAGACTTATTAATAGTAAATCCATCTTTATAGTAATCAATAATAGTAACTTTAATTAATTCTTCAATTTTATTATTGCTCTTAAAAGGTTTGCTATACACTTTTTCTATACTATCAAAAAGTATGCTAAATTCTTTGTTAAAATAATCATTAATCTCTTTTGAATTATTAGTATTGATTACTGCTCTTAACTCGTATTTATTCATCATAATAATACCCCATTATTTGCTTTCTAAATTCAGACATAACTTTTTTAAAATTCATACTTTCAGATAAAAATAATTTATCTTGATATTCATTCTTCAGTTTAAAGGAAACGCTATGGGCTGCTCTTGATGTAACTAATATAACAAAATCGTAATTTTTAATCCCTCTAGGTTGATTAATTGCAGACTCAAAATTCACATGTTTTATTCTATATTCTGAATATAATCTTTCAATATCAGATTGGTTCCACTCACCTTCCATAAAAATGCCAAGACTTTTTCCTTTGATTCTTTCTTTGAAACTTTTTTCATATTCGGTTAATTTTTCAGATTTTCTCATTTGTAAGAGAGTTTCTTTAATATCAATCGTGTCTGATTGTAATGCAATATATTCTTTTTTTACTTCTCTTGCTAAATCTAAATTTTCTATGTCTTCTGCTGTTAAAACTTGATAGTTTTCATCTGATAATGCTATGAATAATTCCGGATCACCTGATAAAATACAATGCGTCCATGTTTTTATTTTATTTTTTTCAAAAAAATATTTACTATTATCTTTATCAAAACATTCATATTCATCGGCCCATGATTGATACCATTCGACTAAAGCTTTAAATAGATGCTCAATATTTCTAGAATTATTTTCTACTTCAAATCGAATTCTTTTAAAGTAATCATTTTCTCGGTCAGTAAATTTTTTATTAGTAATTTCATCCAAATGAGCGCTCCCAATACCATCTTCAATTATTAATTCAGCACATTCAATTAGTTTTTCTAAGTCTTTAATTGAACGGTATAACAAAAATTTTATTATTTTTAAATTATATTCATTTGTTACTTTTTCAACTTTCAATATAAAACCTCACTTAAAAAACAATTTACTTAATTAAATATTTTTATACACTGAAACTTTATTTGATAGATAATTAAATGTAGTATACTCTATTTTTAGGACTTTTTTTGTAGGCAACTAAACTTTAAAGACTAATTTCCATTTCTATCAACTACACGAATTTCTCCCGATTTGTACACGTGATAATAAATATTTGTTGCCATACTCTGTAAAGCAGGATCATTTGGCTGTCCGTATACCATAAAATATTCACCTTGATCACTTACAGAAAATTGCATAGGGATATTTCCAGCGTTTTCAAAATCATTAATTACTAATTCTTTAGCTGTTTCTGCATCTATTTCAGATGATGAAGAATTTTCTGATAATTGATTTAAATTCAATTGAGCATCAGGATATAATTCAGAAAATATATTTATCAAATCTTCATTATAGGTATCCTTTATTCCTAAATCAGCCCTATCATCATAAATTTTTTTGAATTGAGAATCTGGGATAAGATCTATTGCTGAGGGATTAGTTGAATATTTTTTCAATTCATTTCTTTCATCAATATAATTAGAAAATGTCTCCATAGAAACGATTTTATTTTTTTTAGAAACTAGTGTAGCCAATTTATCTATATTTTTTTTTGAGTTATTTCTTAAAGTTTCAAAACCATTACTATCCCCTATTATTAATTGATATTTACTTGTAGCTTCATCATACATTTCTTCTGCTTCAAGTTGTTGAGCTTCTTTAAATAAATTAATTTGTTTTATTAATGATTGCACTTCTTTATTTTCATATTTTTTAATATTTAGCTTTTCTAAAATAATTAAACCTTCATCGTATTTTTCAGATATAACTAATTCAATTGCTCTATCTAATTCATTTATTTGCTCACTAGACTCTAGAGCACTGTTTTTAGTTATACTATCTTCCGTATCTTCTTTTTTTGAACATCCAGTTACTAATAATAAAATTAAAATTGATATGGTAATAATTTTTTTCTGAGCATATCTCATTAAAACTCTCCTTTTATATATCTATTATTTTAATTAAAGAACATATAAGTAAAATATTTAATTTCGTACAAGCTAATTATACGTCATTTTATTCATGGAAATATTCTATTAATAACGAAATTAATATATGACTTCTATAATGGAATGACGGACAAGTTTTTCACTATAATCTATTAAGAGATTTTTTTAATATGGCAACTAAAAATAAAGCGACAAGATATTCCAAAGAATTTAGAGAATCCGTGATATCCCTGAGCCAGACTGGTAGGTCAGTCAACTCACCATCTAAAGAATATAACGTGAGGACTCCTATGTCAAGTTTCAAAACAATAATGCCGATATTTCATAAACATACTCTCCATTTTATAGGATATAGGGATGAATGATTTACTTTGTTTTATACACAGTTCTCAACGCTTCCGGCATAGGATAAATCACTATGTTTTTTCTGACTCCCATTTCACTGATCTCAAACTCTTCATCTAACCAACGTTGTAATTCGGAGCGTTCAGTTGATTCAAAATAGACCTTACTACTAGTAATTCCAATTTAAAATTTTTCGTCAATTTTTGGTTATCCTTCAGCAATCATTTTTTCTTTTATACCTATTTTTTCCAGATTTATTTTTAAAATATCCAAATATTGTCGATCATATTTATTTGCTACTTTCATTTATTTTTTAAGTTCCGTAAATAGCATTGCGGCCTTTTAAAAATTATACACTTCGATCCCCTCATCTACTTTCTTATTTTATTTTAAACTACATTAGCAACCTATAAAAAACAAATACAATCCTAAAATGACAACGAATTTCCCCAATCTGCAAATATTGATTGTTACTTTTATTTTTGATAGTTAGAAATGACTTTCTCAAATTTTTTTAACAAGCTACAAGCTATAAGATACACTATCAATATTTATAAGTTTTGACAGTGTATCATAAAAAATAGCATTTGTTCATAAATAATCAAACTACAGCATTTGACTGTACCATATTCCAATTGGATCAATCAAAAAAGGGTAGTCAAGAACTTATAAGTTGTTGACTACCCCTTTTTTTATTGGTTTAATTGACCTGAGGGGTAGTCAGATACTCTATTCTGTATGTTTTTGTAAATGGAGGGAGAAAATTGGCAATTTATGGGTATGCGAGAGTCTCGACTCTCGGTCAAGAATTAAAAGAACAAAAATCATTACTGAAGAAAAATGGTGCCGAAATAATTTTTTCGGAAAAAATGTCTGCCACAAATCGAAGTGGAAGAAATGAACTAAAAAAATTGTTGGAATTAATTAAACCAGGTGATATAGTTTTAGTTAAGAAAATAGATCGTTTGGCAAGAAGTATCAGAGACTTAAGAATGATTGTAGATGAAATAATTGAAAAAGGTTCTTCAGTAATTTTTATCGACGACAAAATGGAATTTAATGGCGCTGAGAAATCTAGCCCATTGCAAACCATGATGTTAAATATGCTAGGATCGTTTGCGGAGTTTGAACGTGACCTAATTGTAACTAGAACACAAGAGGGAAAGGCATACGCTAAAAAGACCAATAAGAGCTATCGGGAAGGACGTCCAAAGGCAACACTCACGACCAGAAAAATGGAAGCCTACGAAAAATTAATGTCTGGTAAGAGTTATAAAGAAGTGGCTAAAGAGACTGAGATTAGTAAAAGTACGCTGCAAAGAATCAAACGCCAGGTGCAAGAAAATAAAAAAGAAGCTAGTACCTCAATAGCTCATGTGGAGGAATAATTTTGGATATTAATTTAGGCAATATAGATAATCATTCAGCCATTTATAGAGTAGGGATAGGCGAGATAGTCACAGTAGTGTGGTTAGAATTTGATGATGAAGGCAATTTTTATATAAAAATGAATCCGATATGGAAGATAGAATCAGCTCATTAGATAATGAATTAAAGCCAAAAATCAGGGCATTTATTGCGTCAACAAATGATCTTATTCATACAGCTTATTTGATTAAAAATAATAAATAAAACCAAATAAACACAATTTTTAAGGAGAAAATATGCAAGTAGATATAGGGGATAAAATTTCAGCTCATTCCATTCAGGCAAATAATGTTACTGGTAACGTAACAGCTATATTGGGGTCCCGAGCGCGCAGGGGGAATTTGTATCGATAAGGAATTTATTGGTGACCTGTGTTGTTATTTTTGTCCAATAAGAAATCAATTTATCATTGCCATTAGGCCAAAAAATCAACACTACCAAGTCATAGAAACATAATAAACTGTAGTTTCTATATTTAACTATAGTTTTTTATGCAACTATTGAATCTGAATTACATGTATTTGCTATAAAATCACGAAAATAATTAGGACCTCAACACCTAATATCATTGGCGAAAAATCCCTCGATTTCTCAACGACTGGTCCCTTTTAGAGGGAGAAATAGGGTTGTTTTACGTAATCGCTTCACTGATTTTCAGAATACGTTGTCAATGGTTTAGGGGTTTTTTCCATTCTTTTCATCTTCCTTCATTTTATCCAGATAGCGATATATTGTGGTTCTAGAAACGTTCCATTTTTCAGCAATTGTTTTTATGGGCGTCTTGTTGTCTACCAAAGTTTTAAGCAAAATTAAATCTTGTCTTGAGTAGTTAATTTCTCAGGTCGACCACCAAATCTACCTCTTGCTCTTGCTGCAGCTCTGCCAGCCGAAGAACGTTCTAAAATCAAATTACGTTCAAATTCTGCGAATGCTGCAAATAAGTGGAAAATTAATTGACCGGTTGAACTTGATTTATCCATTGTAATATTTTCTTGTATGCTATGAAAACTCACCCCACGATCATTTAGTTTATTTACTATGGAAATTAGATCTTCCATATTTCTACCCAATCGATCTAATCTCCAAACAACAATTGAATCTCCTTCTCGTGCAAAATCAATTGCCGATTCCAAACCAGGTCGTTTATTTTTTGCACCACTTATATAATCAGTAAAAATCTTTTCACATCCAAAAGATTTCAAACTGTCTTCTTGTAAATCTAAATTCTGTAATCCAGTTGAAACACGTGCATATCCAATATTCAAAATTATCTTCTCCTTCTTTTCCTAACTATTGTACCATAACTTTAATCAGACAGTTTAATTGAACATAGATTTTATTACGGCTTTCTGAACACATAATTAAACTAAATCATCAACAATTAGACAAAAAATCAGAGTGTACAGAAAAGGACCATTTTCTGGACACTGCTATTCCTTTTTCCAACACGCGTAAAATTTATACTAAAAAATCTACGAGCAGTCTTGCTACCTTCATAATAGACACATGTCCATTATCGATAAATCAATATTTTTTAAAGATCCATTACTTTTCCTTTTTATCTTTACTTTACATTTCAAAAAAGTAAAGTAAAGATAAAAAGGAGAGCCACATGTATTTAGCTGTCTTTTTCCTTACTGTATTTTTTCAAATTCTGTTTCTTCTAAAAATTTAATATCAATCAAACCGTCCAAGCTTTGTGCTTCATAGTAGAGCTTTTTAGGGAGGAATCTACGGTCAATATGAGTGACTCGATAAGGATTTTCTATTAGGTAATCTCCTTCCTCTGTATAGATACGAATAAAATCATTTACTTTTGCTTTTTCCTTCATTTTTTTCTTTCCCCTTTCGTTTTGTGTCGGCCCAGCGGGAGCGAAAAGCTGAATTTTTTCCGTTTTGTTGGCCAGCCAGTCACCTCGAGGCATTAAAGGGAATCCAGAAAAAAGAGTCCCTTGCCGCTTCAGCGGGTAGGGACTCTTTAGCCAAAAAATTTTTCGGACGGGACCGGAACAGCGTGGAGAGGACGGAGGAAAAACTTTTTGCGATTCTTGATTCGCTTTTCTGTTCCCGGATAGCAGCATGTGGGACCGCAGGGAGGGCTCCCGCCTGTCGATTGCCGTGGAACAGTCCGAAGAGGTAAAGCCCTGATCCGGCCGCGCCGGATTGCCTAGGGCATATGGCGACACAAAACGAAAAAAGATCTCCATAAACGGATTTCTAGAAAGTAGTTTTTAATTTTTAACGACACAATAACGCCTAATCAAACATTCCCAGATTGCTATAGTCGTCCTCAATACTGAAGTAAAAAAATGAATTGGGGTGTTCATCATGACCGAGAAACGTGAAATTTTGAAGAACATGATAAGGCGAACTGTACTCGACCATTTTTACCAAAACCTCTCTATCATAACCAACAGTTTTCCCGATTTCTCCTACATTAAGCTGAGTGAAGATGCTACTGGGCACAAAATCCAGTATTCTGTCTTTTTTTTATCTTTACTTTACTTTAAAATATGGTAAAGTAAAGATAAATGAGAGGGGGAGTCACATGTTAAACGTCTCTGAAGTACTCACCATTCTTGAAAAAGAAGGCCTGACGAGTTCTAGACAAGTTGTATTGCGTTGGATTCGTCAAGGAGACTTGCCAGCTGTACAAAAGACTCGGAAAGAAGGCTATCAGGTGGCGCAATCAGACCTCGATGAATTTATCGCAAGGAAAAAAGAAACAGCTGCAAGCACCGAATCCGCCGTACAGATAACCAATGACTATCGAGCAGGCTACCAGGCAGCCATAAAAGATCTGTTGGAGAAAGCTATGGTGAGCGGGTCCGGAGACCTTTTTCTTTTCAGGAAAAATGTCAGTATCCCGATCCATTTAGCTGATTTCAAGGAAATGGCAGCGAGAAATTTCTCTACAGGGAAAAACAACACCTTCTATCAAACCGCCATTAAAAATCTCTTTCACCCATTCGGACGGAAGACACCGGAGAACGTCATCTATGTCTATCCTTTGGGAGATTATTATAAATTAGCCAACCTGATTATCAGTAAAGAAGAATTGTCTGATTTCATGAAAGAAATGGATTTGGAAGGTGCCAGTCTTTCTGATGTTTTCGCGCGCCTTTATCTTTACTATCTGACTTCAGGTAAAGTAAAGTAAGAAATCCTTCCATTGATTCAGACAAAAAGGGGTTTTTGGGACGTTTTATCCTTCTATTCAGAAAAAACACGTCCGAAATAACGCATTTTAAGGTGATTTCAGATTTATTTTGCCGGTAAGCCATCATTAAGAAATGAAAGGGTGATTTCATGATTGACTATCGTTACCAAACCTTCCTAGTTTTAGCGGATTCCTTAGACTATGCAAAGGTTGAGGAAGAACTGTGCCTATCAAAACCAGCGATTACGCAGCATATCCACTATCTCGAAACGGATTTGGAAGTTACATTATTCCAGAACCAGGGTGGCAATTTGGTACTTACCAAAAAAGGACAATTACTGAAAAACCGTTTGGTTGTCATCAATGATCACATTGATGATTTATTACGCTCATTGGCCAGTAAATAGCTCCTAATCCTGAATAACTAAAACAAACTGTCTTTCGTGATTATAGACATTTTTGTTTAACAAGATGCGGTATAATACTAGCATAGAATTTAGCTCAAATGTGATGAGGAGGCAATAACGAGATGGACGTTCAATACAACAATCATATATATAGCAATAGCGCCTTATGGTCCGCGCTACAAGCAGAAGGTATTATCAGCGATCAGTATGCCATTGTAGAAATATGGATAGGAGAGTCCCCATACAAAATTGTCAAAGCGACGGAAGCCGAGCAAATCATGCAACAGATAGTCCTTGAACAGCTGGAGGGATTCGATCCATTTACCCGTGAGGATGTCTATTTAGGGGATTATTATGCAGATAATGTGGTATATGACCAAGAAACATATATATTAGACTATGAATCCATATTTAGCCCTACCTATTCAGATACTGCTAAAAGAAAAATAGAAGAACTGATTGAAGCAATAAATGCCAAAATAGGTCCTTGTTGTGAAATACAGGATGACTTTTGAATAGAAATGAGGGGAAAATATGTACAACGACAATTACACAGAGCTACTTATTAAGGACAAGACCAGTGAAACCGATGTTGAGCGTAAAGCTCTGTTTCTTATCTTCTCAACTGACGACTTATACAGAAAAGTGACGCACCTATATGATTTCAAGGAACACTCTATTAAACCGGAATCCCTAGAAAATGGAGAAGTAGACTTAAGCAGCAGCTCACGCAAATTAGTTTTGGCGGCATTTAATTTATACAATGGACACTACAAAGCCGATTTATGTGATACCTTCGCTGGCCTTGACGACGAAAACTTCGACTTAATGATCCAAGCCATAAAAATTCGATTCAACAAATGATACTAGCAATTTAAATTTATTTAGAAGCTATTATGTCTTCATTTGATATAAGAATTACAAAAATAAAAAAACGGATGGTGACAATTTATGGCAGGTGGTCCTGGTATTAAAAGTAAAAAAAATCCTCATTACGATGAACCTTTACTCACCATTTATAAAACAGAAAATTCTAACATTGAAGATTTTATGCAGTCTGAAATTGATAAAAATGATAGTCCGCTGAAATTACAAATAAGCCATCAATCAGCAGCTATCGGTGAATTAGCTGGCCTGGCAACAGAAATAATTGATTTATTAACTGGGCCTTTCGTTACCTCAATTGTAAATCTCTATGGATTGATTACTATTGGATCTCATCTAACTTCATTTATAAAAAAAGCGAGTACCAATAATCAAAAAATAAAGGTTTCTGAAAAAGGAATAGGGTATATAGCTACATATTTAAATGAAGATAAGCTATTAAATAATCAAGATTTCGTTGAATTTATTGGCCCTTATTCAATATCAAATCCAAATTCCACGTTGAACGACCTTGTAAATATTAACATTTCTGGACTAGATAAAATTTCCGGTGTTTTGATAGCTTTTAAATTTAAGGAAAGCCTAGAAACATTTAGAATAGAGTGGCAGATATATAACAATAGCGGTCAGCTTGTTCTTTCATGGGTCACATATGATTCTCCGGAAACGATAACTGACTAATATTTCAAGAAAATATCTGGAATCCTATGAAGATAGGATTCTTTTTAATTTCAACTTAAAAGGAGTGAATCACATGATAAAAGGAAGAAAGTTATTGTGGACTATGAGCAGTATACTGTTGCTCAGTGGGTGTACCCCGACAGAAGCAGTAACAGAAGAAATAAAGGCGTCTAGTTCGATCGAATCTAGCGTTGAAGTGGCTTCAGTACCTACTGATACGGAAGAAAGTAAAGAAATCGAGGAAGTATATTCAGACTCGGTAGTTCCTTCGGATGCTTCTGAAAGTGCCGAACCCCAGTCATCTGTATCATTTGATGGCTATACATTAATCGAAGTGTACGGCGGGGACTTGTCAGGCTATCGTACAGCAAATGTTGTCGTTGATATCGGTTTTGGTGACAGGGAATATTGGGCCTATACAAATGAATATGGGCAATTGGTTCGAGTTGTTGCAGCAGAAATCATTTTGCAAGATAATGCCACTGAACCAGTCAATTCTGAAGGACGTTATTATGATGACGAAGCAAAAGTGCCGGGCACAGAGAACGCAAATCTCGACGAAGGACATGTTATAGCAGACTCCTTAGGGGGTGTGGCCAATGCCTATAACATAACACCACAAGACAGTGTGCTGAATCGTCATGGGGATCAGGCTTATATGGAACGAAACATTGTACAAGCAGGTGGGGCCACTAATTTTGAGGCGATCATTACCTACCCAGATACAACTACACAAGTTCCAAGTTATTATAAATACACGTATACGATTAATGGATACCAAGTAGTAGATGAATTCCAAAATGTTAACCCAGATGAATACAATGCAGCACAAGGGCTAACAGGAGAGGCTAGCTCAACTCCTGACAGTTCTGGAATAGCAACATTCGCTGCGCCTACCGAAACTGCTGGAGGAGACGTATCTGCTGTAGATACGAACGGCAATGGACAAGTCACGATCCAAGAAGCGAAAAATGCAGGGTACGCCATGCCGATTTATAGTAATCATTGGTTGTATCCATACATGGATGACCGAGATGGGGATGGACAAGTCGGGGAATAATTTAAAAATATTCAAAATGGTTATATTAAAACTGTATTCTTAACAACCTGCATTCCCGAAACACCTAACTATGATTTAACAAAAAAAAGCTGAAACCATTGATATTAATAGGTTTTAAACACTCTCGCCATTACATAAACCTAGTTATGTGTTATACTATACATAACTAGGAGGCGGCAGAATGGCTATTATAAACCAGTTTGATAAACGAAGTGGCATTACCTATGTTTACGAATCCATATCCTATTGGGATAAGGAAAAGAAACAACCCCGGGCGAAACGCACACTGATCGGTAAGCGTGATTCTAATACAGGAGAAATCATTCCGACCGATGGTCGTGGCAGAAAACACAAGGAGGATCCGGAAGCTGCTAACTCAAGGAAACCAGGACCGGTACCTATCGAAATAGCTAGCCGCAGGTTTTACGGTACCACATATCTACTGGATGAGATTGGTAAAAAACTGGGTCTAACAGAAGATCTTAAGCAATGCTTTCCCGCTAGCTACAAACAAATCCAATCCATTGCTTACTATATGATTCTTGAATCTGAATCCCCGCTTTTTCGTTTTGAAAAATGGAGCACACTTCATAAGCATCCCTATGATAAAAATATTTCTTCACAGCGCAGCAGTGAACTTTTTTCAGATATTTCTGAAGAAGAAAGAACAAAGTTCTTTATGCTTCAGGAGAAACGACGCTCCGGAGATGAATACTGGGCTTATGATACTACCTCAGTGTCCAGTTATTCCCAAACGCTTCGCCAAGCTCAATATGGCAAAAACAAGGAAGACGATAGACTGCCTCAGATTAACTTGGCACTCGTATTCGGTGAAAAATCCGGTCTTCCTTTCTATTATCGAAAGCTAGCCGGCAACATTCCGGATGTGCGGACTGTTCAAAATCTTCTAGCGGATTTTGCAGTTCTCGGCTTTGATAAAGTGAAACTGGTCATGGACCGTGGATTTTATAGCGAGGCGAATGTCAACGGCCTTCTTAAGGATCACTTGAAATTCATTGTTGCGATTCAGACAAGCAATTGCTTTGCACGCAAAGCAATCGATACCGTTTATGACAACTTCCGTTCTTTCGAGAACTTCGATGAGCAGCATGAATTGTATTCCAAGACTGTCCTTTCAGAATGGGAATATAAGCAAGAACGCCCCTACAAGAAGGATGTTCTCACAGATAAAAAGCGGGTTTATTTACACATTTACTTCAACATCGATAAGTTTGCTGAAGATGAAACCAACTTCGATCGTAAACTTATGGCTATGCGGAAGGAGATTCTGAGTGGCAAACGTGTTGCGAAACATGAGCGATTCTACAAGCAGTATTTCCAAATTAAAGAAACTCCGATTCGTGGCTTACAGGTTACTGTTATAGAAGATGCAGTGAAGGCGACAAAACGTTATTATGGCTACTTCACTTTGATATCCAACGAAAAGATGGATGCCATGGCCGCACTGGAATTATACAGAAACAAAGATCTCATCGAGAAAGCCTTTGGTAATATTAAAGACCGCTTAAATCTTCGCCGCCTATTGGTGTCATCTGAGAAAAGCCTTGACGGAAAACTCTTCGTTGCATTTGTCGCGCTCATATATTTATCTTATCTCAAAAAACACATGCATGAAGCAGAACTTTATCAAAACTATACGATTCAGTCTGCCTTGGATAAACTTGATATTATAGAATGTTTTGAGTATCCAGGCTACGACCTTAGGGTCGGTGAGGTTCTTACAAAGCAAAAACAAATTTACGAAGCACTAGGCATCACCCCGCCTGCATAGTTATGTGTTGGCGGGAATCCAGGTTGCAACGGAGATGAAGGTTCGTTGAAGGGTTGAAACCCGTGGTACCGGACAATACGACAAAAAAACAAGAGAGGTATATTTTCATATAGCTCTCTTGTTTTATATTTATGAATAAACGTACTATTCGATTATCTGAGTTTCTGCCAACTTCTTATACCAGTATGCACTTTTCTTCGGATAACGTTCCTGTGTTTCAAAATCCACATAGAATAATCCATAGCGTTTCTCATAGCCATTTGACCATGAGAAAACATCCATCAATGACCATATGAAATAACCTTTCACGTTCACACCTGCTGTTATTGCATCTGAAATGATCTCTAAATGCTTTTTAACATAATCGATACGTGCATCATCCTTGACTGTACCATCTACGAATTCATCTTTATAACCTAAGCCATTTTCAGTAACATAGATTTTTTTATAATTAGGATAATCATTTTTGACCCGCATCATTTGATCATATAAGCCTTGTGGATAGATCATCCAGTCCCAATCAGTTCGTGGAACATCTACGTCAAACTCTCTTCTTCCGACACCTTTTAGCTGATATTTAGATCCGCCTTTAGCTCCGGTTGAATTATGCGTAATTTCTGATTCACCATCAAAGGCACGCATCCAATCGCTCATGTAATAATTAATGCCTAGAAAATCATTTAAATCCTTAGCTGCTTCAAGAATTTCAAAATCTTCTTCACGAAGGTCTAACTTGCCACCATTTACGGAGAGAATATGATTGACACCCTCCATCGTTTTTTGAGAGTACCTACCCAAGTAAGTGGCATCAAGAATAAATTTATTGTGAATAATGTCTTCCAATTCTGCTGCTCGAACATCACCTGGATTAGATGGATCATAAGGGTACTTTGTTGGAAGTGCATGAACGACACCAATTTCTCCTGAATATCCATTATCCTTATAAAGCTTGACAGCTCTTGCATGTGCAAGCATCATATTATGATGGGATTGGAATAATTTTTCAAAATCATACTTAATCCCTGGTGGGAATTTACCCACTAAGTACTGACCATCACCTATCGGGCCTATTTCGTTGAACGTAGTCCAATAGTTAACTTCTGAAAATTCTTTAAAACAGAATTCAGCGTAATTAACAAAATAGTCAATGTTTTTACGATTTAAGAAGTCTCCATCTGAATGCAACACTTCAGGAGTATCAAAATGATGCAGCGTGACAAAAGGTTCTACATGACGTTTATGACATTCTGAAAAGAGATTATGATAGTATTCAACGCCTTTAGGATTTACTTCACCAAAACCAGTCGGAAAAATACGTGACCATGCAATGGAAATCCGAATGCCGTTTACACCGAATTTTTCACTAAGCTCCAGGTCCACAGGATAACGATGATAAAAATCACTGGCTGGCTCTGCTGTATACCAATAGTTTTCTTCAAGATAAGTATCCCAAGCTACACGGCCTTTGCCATCTGTTTGCGTCGCCCCTTCAGCTTGATAGGCTGCTGTTGCGCCGCCGAAAATAAAATCTTTTGGTAACTTCTTCATATTATAACCTCCCGTCTAGTCTTCGAATTGTTCTTGAACAAATGCAAGAGCCCCTTGGCCATCACGGGTCAATTTAATGTATTGACCTCCTTGCGTTTTAGCAAGTTTAACGCCCAATCTATCAGTATCCTGTTTGATATCTTCGTAATTCGAAGCCACTTGAGGTGCCAGGATGACTAAATCATAGTCTTTCATGATATCCATGTGCGCCCCATAGCTACCTGCTGCTGCTTTTACAGGAGCCCCATATTCAGCCGCAGCTTTATTTAAAGCATTAGCAAGAAGGCCACTTGTTCCCCCACCAGCACAAAGGACAAGAACATTTTTAGCTTCCGTTATTTTATTTTCAAAAACTTTCGAATCATTCTCGTTCGTATCAGCACTTGCAAGGACCGCTTTGGCTTTTTTAGTATCAAAGCTGCCTTCAACTTTTTCTTTCAAACTATCCGTAGATGATACTCCAGCTTTTTCTTCTTCAAGAATTTGTGCATCGTAGACTTTAAAGAATGGGTAGTAAATCACTACGTCCACTACAATCAATGTAAGAGCAAGAACAAGTGACATCAGCCCGAATCCTGTTCCGATAACGATCCCTAAAGGACCTGGTGTTGTCCAAGGCAAATTCACGCTAAAGCTGTTCATCCCAAGAACATCAACGAAGAATTTGAAAATCCAGACGTTGGCAATCGGTGCAAAAATAAAAGGCACAAAAAATACTGGATTTAAAACGATAGGTGCTCCAAATAAGATGGGTTCATTAACCCCAAAGAAAGTTGGTACAACTGACGCTCTGCCGATCGCCTTATTCCGTTTTGATTTTGATAACCACATGAACATGAATGGAACAACTAAAGTTGCACCTGTACCACCCATTGTAACGATAAACATCTGCGTTCCGGATGTCAGAATCTTATCTGCATGCTGTCCAGCCTGTAAAAGTTGGAAATTTGTTTCAATATTCGCATACGTAATCGCTGCAATAGCAGGTTCAACGATAGATGGCCCATGTATACCAACAAACCAGAACAGTGCATATGCACCAAATATGATTGTAATGCCCAAGTAACCATCAGCCGCTGTGAACAGTGGCTCGAATAACTTAATAACAGACTCCGCCACATTCGTGCCCATAATGTTCCTAGTCACTATATCCAAACCATAAAGAACGACTATCACTAAGGTAAAAGGAATGATATCTTTAAATACTTGTGAAATGTTTGGTGGTACTTCTTCCGGCATCCGGATTGTCACATTATTTTTCACAGTGATATTATAGATATTCACAGTAATGAACGCTGCAAGAAACGCTGTCAATAGTCCTTTTGTCCCTAAGAATCCGTTTGCAAATCCACCGCCCTCAACTGCATCCGCAGCAAGGAGTAAGAAACCAGATATGGAAGCCAACATAGTAGAAAGAAAGTTAATTTGATTTGTGTTTTCCAGCTTTCTGTTAAAGGAATCTGTTAAAGACTTTGCCGTTGTACCAGCAACCAAGACTCCTAAAATTCCCATTGTATATCCGTACGGTTTCATAATCAAAGCTTCAGTCGATGCACTCCATGAAAAACCGAATATATTAGGAACATAGGCAATCAATAAGAAAATACTTGAAAACAGAACAACAGGCATCGCTGAGATAAAGCCATCACGTATTGCGCGTAGATAGATATTACGGGATACTTTCTCAAAAAAAGGTTTAGCTTTTTCAATTTGTGCAATCAAGGCATTCATCATAATTAGTTGCTCCCTCTTTTATACAATTCGATTATATGTTTCATCAAATCCCTAAGCAGCAATGTTGTCATCAAGTGATCCTGTCCATGCATCATCGTAACGCTGTAAGCAATATCATCGCCTGAAGCTTCCATAGTAAGCAAACTTGTCTGAGCTTTATGAGCCTCTTTGATGCTGGTATTTGCTTCTTCGCATAATGCTTCGGCTTTATCATAATCACCTTTTTCCGCTGCTTTTAAAGCCTCCAAAAGGTATGATCGCGCTTCACCTGCATAGGCAACAATTTCAAACCCTAATAAAGTAGCTTCTTCCCTGTTCATTACATTCCCTCCAATTTGTTCAGATTTTTTCTGTCCAAGATGTTGCTGTCGTTTCAAGAACTTTGTTTAGTGTATCGATATTATTAAAGCCAGTCGTGCGCAACCATTCACGCGCAGCTTGCTCACCTTCTTTGATATAAACTGGAACTACACCCGCCCATGTTGCACGACCACATAAGACACCATTAAATTTAGCACCCGCATCGTGAGCAAAACGAAGTGTTTCTTGGAACAATTCCGCACTAACGCCTGCACTTAAATAAATATATGGAAGATGTGATGCTGCTTCTTGTTCTTTAAAAAAGTTAGCTGCTTCTTCTTTAGTATAAACAACTTCTCCATCTGAATATCCTTCTACATAATTCATATTCACTGGAACTTCAACTTTTAGAACGTCTACATTGTATCTATCATCTGAGAATACTTTCATTGCTTCGATAACTTTTCTTGGTTTAATTTTAGCGAACTCTGTGCTACTGTTATCCGTAACATTCTCATCATATGTTAAAATCTCCAGGAAGAATGGAATATCTTCAGCCACACATTCCGAACCTATACGCTCCATATATGCTAGTTTTTGAGTATTAATATAATCTGAAGAATCAACATCATAGTAAAGAAGGAATTTAACAGCATCTGCGCCTCTTTCTTTAATACGTTTAACTGACCATTCAACTAGGCAATCTGGTAATCGTCCTTCTGTATTTGCATCGTATCCAGTTTTTTCATATGCTAGCAGAAGACCTGAATTCTTATCACGAGCATCAGCAGCAGGCAAGCCATATTCAGGATCCAGAAGAATAGATGATGAATATTTTGTTAGTTCTTCTGAGACAAGCGTTTTCAATTTTTCCATATCCCCAACAGTTGGCTCTTCCGTTTGATGTGCAGCCATCATTTTTTTCAAAGCACCACGTTGATCAAATGCCAATGCTGAAATGATGCCTTTATCATCGCTTAAACGTTTTAAATATTCTTTTTTATTTTCGGTGTTTATCATTTTTTATACCTCTTCTACTTTTATTTTATCATATAACTTCTCAAAATTATCTAAGTTTACATGTCCAGTAAGTTTCTCTTGGGCATTCAGCATGCCCAACGTATTTGCTTTCTTCAGTAAGGAATCATCCGCTTCATCATTTACCAAGGCTGATACAATTCCGGCCACAGTTGAATCACCTGAGCCCACAGGATTTACGACAGAAATTTTAGGGATCGTCACTTGATAGAAAGTGTTTTGGTGTTTGGCGAAGGCACCTTTAGAACCGAGTGATACGACAATCCATTCGATACCTGTAAAAATATCTTGGGACAGTGCTGCTTTTAAGCTATCAACATCATCGGTAATCTCTTTGTTCAATATCTGTGATAATTCTTCTGTATTTGGCTTAATGACGGTTGGCTTACCGCTGCCTCTTAACACCTCAAGCATAGCCTCTCCTGAGCAATCAAGCACGACTGGCTTGTTATGCCTATTGCAAATTCCAATCATTTGAGAATAGTAAGTTGACGCAATTCCTTTCGGCAAACTACCTGAAATAGCGACTGCTTTGACTTGCGTTAGTAGTTGCTCGAAATGATTTAGAAATCCTTCTGCCTCAGCTTCTGTGATCACAGGTCCTTGCTCCAAAACCTCAGTTTGATGTCCATCATGGAGGATCGCAATACAGTTTCTTGTGTCGCCAGTAATTTTGTAGAATGAATGTTTAATATCAGTCTTATCAAGTTCATTTTCAATAAACTCACCCAATTTACCTCCAATTAAACCGCTCGCAACAACCGCTTCATTTAATTGCGATAAAACTCTAGTCACATTCAAACCTTTACCACCAGGTGTTTTGTATGTCTCTTCAACACGATTAACGGAATCGAGATGGAAATCTTTTATTTGGTAAGCAATATCGACTGAAGGATTCATAGTTATCGATAAAATCATCTTGCTTCTCCCCTAGTCATGATATTCACCGTTATCCCATTTCACTAAAAATTCATCAAAGAAATGAGGATCCATTTGATCTTTATTTACGCTTTCAACATGAGCTATTTTTGCAATCAATTCTTTATTTTCTTCTGTCTCTTGATACTCTGCATTGATAAAAGCCTCGATGATGTCACACATAAGTAGCTCACCTGTTATTTTCCCACCGAAACCAATCACATTTGCATTCAATTCTTTTTTAGCATACAGCGCTGTAGTCATGTCACGAACAAGAGCAGATCGAACTCCCGGTACTTTATTAACTGCATTGTTAATACCAACACCCGTTCCGCAAATACAAACACCTAAATCTGCTTCCCCGCTTGCTACAGCCTCCCCCACTTTTTTCCCAAAGATAGGATAGTGAGTACGATAAAAATCATATGTTCCAAAATCAAGAACTTCATGACCCAGCGATTTCAAAAAACTTGATACTTCCATTTTTGTGTCCGTTACAATGTGGTCACAACCAATAGCAATTTTCATTTTCATCTACCTTTCTTTAATTAACCTATTTTATTTAGCATATCAACGCGAATTTGATGTCTTCCACCTTCGTATTTTCCTGTAACGAATCCTTTTACGATATTTTTTGCAAGCGTAACCCCTACTATTTCACTCCCCATCGTAATCATTCGGGCATTATTGTGTCCCCTAGTCATATAAGCAGAGCGCTCATCTGAAACTTGAGCTGCAATCATACCTTTGATTTTTGTTGCTACCATAAAACTACCTGCGCCATAAGCGTCAATTACAATACCTAAGTTGTCGTCATCTTTTTTAACTTCTCGTGCTACTGCTAATGTGGTTTCAATGAAATCACTAGCTGAATTTCCACTAACATCGACTACCTCATAATTATTTTCCACAAGATAGTTTTTAATAATTGATTTCAATTCCTTACCCGCTAAATCTGCACCCAATATAATAGCCATATTAATTTCTCCTTACTAAAAATATTTTAATGAACTTACGAAGACAGTTTGGAAATTTTCAAATCATTTTTCGGGAAGCGTTTTTATTTCCTCATGCCCCTATTATAAACAGAACCAAACATATAATCAATCTTTTTTGTTCTTTTTTTTGTTTTATTTTTCTTTTTGATTCTCTATTCGTTCCTTTTTGTTTGCCGGCATGATAAAAAAGCTGTTTTTATTAGTGTTTCGCATCAAAACATTTCAATTGTAAATTTCAGGATTTTTTCCCTGCTTTTTTGCAAACAAATCATGCCATCTTTCTCTTCTAGTGATCCGATTTCACCCGCAATATCAGGTAATCCGTAGAATGGCTCGATACAAACAAACGGAGCATCTATTGTTTCTTTTGTCCATAGGCATAGGTAGGGGAAATCAGTCATATGCACGCTAACGCCATGCTTGCCTTTTGATGACGTCAATGTGACGGTCTCAATGTCTGCTTCATCAATGATGATAAGACCCTCACGAAATACTTCATGGCTCATTGGTAATGCCCCATTTTTCATTGCTGCGAATGGTTTTTTGCCACCCTTTCGGAATGGCGCTGGACCAATTTCGAAAAATTCCACATTTTTTTGGGGATTTATTGTGATTGTGTAGTCTTCATACGTCCCTTCACCATTCATCGGCACGTTAAAGCCTGGATGGCCCCCTACTGAGAACGGCATCATTTCTTCAGAATGATTTTCCACCTTATATGCTGTTTCCAATTTATTGTCCGTTAATGTGTAAGTAACCGAGTATACAAACTCATATGGATAAATCGCCTTCGTTTCTTTGTTTGCTCTTAAAGTGAAGGTTGCTTTTGTATCCGTTTTTTCCGTCACTTCTAATTCTGATATCTTTACAAAACCATGTTGTGGTAATTCATATGTTTTACTATTTTTTATGTGTTTATGTTCGTTCAAACGACCGATGATGGGAAATAAATTTGGTGCATGGCTAGACCAAACATTAGGATCTCCACCCCACAGATAATCAAAGCCTTCTTTTTTATTGTATATTTTTTGAAGTTCTGCTCCTTTTGTAGCTATCTCTACTAAAAGGTATTCATTTTCTAATAGGACCATTATGTCCCCTCCAATAATATTATTCTCACCTATTGCATACTATTCATATCTTGAAAAAAAGGAGCGGTATACGATTCGAACTATCTCCTGACCGAACACTGGTGCTAGCCACCGAAATTTCTGGAAATGGGAGACTTCTTTCGGAAAAACGTCAAAATAACTGATCAATCGTGATAGAATCCTTCAGACCATTTCTTCATTTCTTCATCGAATAAATGTTCGTTTATTTCAGTATTTGTTTCTTTTTCAGGTGCAATAGCATTAATTTTTTCAATTAATTTTTTATTTTCAGGTGTTTCTACATACTCGGTATTAATAAAAGCGTTTATAATTTCAAAAATCAAGTTCTTCCCAACAATCATGCCTCCAAAACCAATTACATTTGCATTCAATTCTTTTTTTGCATAAACCGCACTTGTAACATCTCTTACTAAGGCAGCTCTAGCACCAGGTACTTTATCTGCTGCAGTTGTGATCCCAACCCCTGTGCCACAAAGTGTGATTCCCAATTCTGCTTTTTTTGATACTACGGCTTCTGCCACTTTTTTTCCAAAAATTGGATAATGTGTACGGGTAAAATCATATGTTCCAACATCAATTACTTCGTGCCCTTGTTGTTTCAAGTAATCCGATACCGCAATCTTAACATCTGTGACAATGTGGTCACATCCTAATGAAATAATCATTTTTCTTTCCTCCATTTTCCATGTTGTTTATTTTGTTATTACAGCATCTTATTTAACATATCAACTCGGACTTGATGTCTACCAGCTGCATAATCAGCATGAATATAATATTTAACTAAATTAACAGCTAAATCTTTGCCCACCACACCTGAACCAATAGTAATCGCTTTTGCACCATTGTGTTCGCGTGTCATTTTTGACGAATTTTCATCCGTAACGTTTGCGGCAATCATTCCTTTTATTTTATTTGCTGCCATGTAAGAACCAACGCCAAATTGATCAATTATAATACCTGTGCTATCTTCATCCTTTAAGACTGCTGCTGAAACTGCAAGAGCGGCCTCAACAAAATCTGCAGCGGGGGTTTCAGACAAATCAATCACTTCAAAGCCCTCTTCTTTAATAACTTTCTTTAACAATTCTTTTAATTCAAAACCTGCTTTATCTGCACCTAATACAATACTCATTTTTCTTCCCCTCCATGATCTAATCGATAACTGACAATTAGTATATTTATTCTTTACACACATTAATTTACCACCTTTATCGAACAGTGTCAAAAATTTACGAACATTTTTTCACTTCACAAAAGATTTTGTCTTGATTCAATACGTCCAGCTCTTTAATAAGCCATCATACGGGCAATTAGGATGTTCATAATCCAATCCCTCTATATAAACTGAACTTAATATTCACAATGCCTTTATCATATTTATACAAAATAAAAATTTTTCAGTAATTGAAAACGTTGACATCCCCTGTATAAGCGTATATAATCAAAAATGTAAAACAAAAACAAATAAAAACAAATAAAAACAAACAAAAAGGTGGCTGACGGAAATGGGAACTGAAATAGAAACTGAACATTTGTTCTTTAAAGACTCAATCTTTATCACTCAAAAAAAATCTGTGGAAGAGATTTTCAAAGAAATAAGTACTCAGTTAGTAGCAAAAAAATTAGTGAAGGATAACTTTTTTGAGAATTTATTAATTCGAGAAAAAAATTTCCCTACTGGTTTAGATTTATCTGTTATCGATTCTTCTTTACCTAATATTGCTATTCCACATACCGAGGGAGAATTTGTAAATACTCGACGTGTTGTACCAATTAAATTAATGTACCCGGTAACATTCAATAATATGATAGACCCTACTAAACAAGTAGAAGTTAATTTTTTATTCATGATTTTAAATAACGATCCTGTTGGTCAAGCAAATGTATTATCAGAAATAATGGGTTTCTTATCCAAAGTTAAACCTAAAGAATTGAAAGATTTCTTCAACTATACCTGTGAAGAAAGTATTCTCAATTTTTTAAATGAAAATTTTTAATCCAATCAAAATAACCTATAATGGAGGAATTATTAATGATTAAAATTTTAGCCGCATGTGGAGCAGGAGTTAATTCTAGTCATCAAATTAAAGATGCTATCGAAAGAGAATTAACAGATAGAGGATACAAAGTCCATGTAGATGCCGTAGTCATCAAAGATATTAGTGAAGATATGTTTAAGCATTATGACATCTTCACTCCCATCTCCGTTCCAAATTTAGGTTTTAAAATTTCTATTCCGATTGTAGAAGCTGGCCCTATTCTTTACCGGATTCCAGCTTTGGCCGTACCTGTTTTTGATGAATTAGAAAAAGTTATTAAAAAAAATAAATTAGTCTAAAGCCTAAATTATTCATACTTTTTATTGGACTGCTTCTAATGCTTCTCATGCCTACATTCCGCACCTTTTGGGTGTTCAACAAAGACGTGAAAAACGCTATTGTAGCAAGGCTAGTCGTAACTGCTTGAAATGGTATGAATAATTCAGGTAAAAGTTTAAAAGATAATAAGTACCCTGCATTCCCTCTAGAATTATGACGTGAATTATGAAAAAAAGATTTAGATACAGGATTTTTCAATACCTCGTTATAACAATTCGGGAATCCAGGAAGTACTACACAATGAGGAGGAGTTTACAATGATCGACGTAATCATAAAGTTTGCAAACTTAATTTTCCAGCCCCTAATCAATCTTGGTTCTGCACCAATGATGATGATTCTCTTGACCATATTTGCTATGTTAATGGGAGTCAAATTTTCAAAAGCTTTAGAAGGTGGTTTAAAACTAGCCATTGCATTAACCGGTATGGGAATTGTCATTGGTATCTTAACAAGCGCATTTTCGGAAGCTTTACAAGCTTTTGTTGAAAATACAGGCATCCAACTTTCCGTTACCGACGTTGGTTGGGCACCATTAGCAACCATTACATGGGGATCTCCTTACACCTTATTTTTCTTACTTGTATTAGTTATTATCAATATGGTTATGTTAGCAATTAATAAAACGAACACGCTAGACGTGGATATCTTTAACTTCTGGCACCCAGCCCTATTAGGTATTATTATCCTCTATTATTCTAAAAATCTATTCGTCGCTACCTTATTCGTAGTATTTATCGGTGTTCTTAAATTTATTAACTCTGATTTAATGAAACCGACTTTCAATGATTTATTGAGCATGCCTGATTCAAATCCGACCACCACAACCCATTTAAACTTTATGTTAAACCCAGTTATCATGCTATTCGATACTATTTTTGAAAAATTCTTTTATAAACTTGATAAATACGATTTTAACGCAGCTGATTTAAACAAAAAAATTGGTTTTTGGGGATCAAAATTTGCCATTGGCTCTTATTTAGGTCTATTTGTAGGTTTGTTAGGACAACAATCTGTTTCACAAATTTTCTCTCTCGCTTTCACAGGTGCTGTATCTCTTGAACTATTCTCTCTTATCGGATCTTGGTTTATCGCCGCAGTAGAACCTTTGTCTCAAGGTCTAACTACTTTCATGGCAAAACGTTTTCCAGGCCGTCAATTCTACATTGGTATAGATTGGCCATTCCTTGGTGCTCGTGCAGAAATGTGGGCTGCAGCTAATGTATTAGCCCCTATCTTGTTGATAATGGCCATGTTCTTACCCGGAAATAGTATCCTTCCACTTGCTGGTATTATTGCAATTGGTTTAACTCCTGCATTATTAGTCGTTTGTCGTGGTAAGATGTTAAGAATGATTACAATTGGAGTATTTATGTTACCGATCTTCTTATGGTCAGGAACAATGATTGCTCCAATGATAACCCAAACAGCACAAAACGTTGGTGCATTCCCCGCTAACTTAGCTTCAACTCAATTAATTTCCCACTCAACAAAAGAAGGTCCAATTGAAAGTATGCTAGCTGTATGGATTGGTAAAGCTATATCTAATCCACAAGTTCAAACAATTCTTTTAGCAGTAGGTGCGCTTGCTGTTTATTCTCTATTATTCGTATGGTATGCACATAAAATGAAACAACGAAATCTAGCGTATAAGAACGCAGAAGAAGCTGCAAAAGTAGTAGTTGATTCTATTGATATAGCGTAAACCCGTATTTAAAAGATGCATATAAATGAAAAGCACCTCCTTAATTTGATACGATAATCGTACCAAATTAAGGAGGTGCTTTTCATCCTGAATTCCGGAATTTATACCGCGGGTGGGACAAACTCCCAATAGCTCAACAAAAATAGGTTTTTCATGTCAAATTTGGAGGTGGTATGAATAATTCAGGATTGATTTAAGTTTCTCTAATTGAATTTGAGTATTCATAAAATACTTCTAAACTCCTGAGCATAACTATTCGTTCGTTTATTCAACGTTACTATATCAGCTGTTCAAATTTTTATGTGCAGCTTTTAGATTTTATCTATTTGACATACGCTTACAATGGTGATAAATTGTTATTAGCACTACTAAAGAAACATTTTTAAACAATTTAGGACAATAGAGTGCGGGGGAGATAATCACATGTTAAAACAACAACGTTTAAATATTATTCAAGACTTAATATCACAGAGGAAAATTGTTCAGGTGTCTGATTTAACAAACATCCTAAATGTTACAGAAATGACAGTAAGACGAGATTTAAAAACTTTGGAGGATGCAGGCAAACTTCTACGGATCCACGGTGGAGCAAAACCTGTGGACAATTCATTCAACAAAGAACTGTCTCATATTGAGAAGCAAGAAATCATGATAGAAGAAAAAAAATATATTTCAAAAAAAATTGCAAATTTAATTAAAAGTGGCGACACAATATTTTTAGGTCCCAGTACAACAATCGAGAATGTGTACGATTACATGGAAGACTTTCCAACAAGGATCATTACTAATTCAATCCATGTCTTTAATAAATTTAACAACTCCAACAAATATGATTTGATTCTAATAGGCGGTAGCTATAGATACCGAACAGGAGCTTTTGTTGGGAGTATCGCCAATCAAGCGCTGTCTAAGATGAGAATTTCAAAAGCTTTTATCGGAACAAACGGAATAAGCAGGAATGAAATATATACTGCAAATGAAGAAGAAGGTACTACTCAAGAAATTGTGTTGAACAATGCCAGGGAAAAATATATTGTCGCCGACTCAAGCAAAATAGACAAAGAGGATTTTTATAAGTTTTACAATCTCGATGAAATAACAGCCTTGATTACAGACGAAAAAATAACGGATAAAGAAAAAAAAGACATTGAAAAATATACTAGAATTATTTGCTAACCTGACCGTTTCCTTACAACCTTTATAAATTGAACTTGGATATGATGGACTTCCCAATCTCTGTACGATATTAGCTTGAGTATGTTTGATTCACTAATAACTTGATTGAAATCAAAAAAAATCCAAATTTTCTCCTGATATAAGTCTTTCGTTTTCCAATCCAATATATCCCCTCAGTTGAAAGTAGATTAGATAACAAAAACAACGATTTTTCGCGGATCGTTGTTTTTTAGCTCCTTTCATCAAATTGTACATGAAGGTTTCCTTCAAACAGCTTCGTTGACCGCTTTCATTACCCGAAAGATGTTTGCATATTTCGGGTAATGAAAGCCCGAAATGCACAAAAAACTTTAAGTTCGCTTCGCGAACAAATCCATGACAGAAAATAAGTTGCCGCTTATAATTTAATCGAAGGTAACACAAATTCAACCTCTTTAACGGAGTTTTGCCGAACCCGTACAAAAAACTGAATGATTTCATCTTGTTGAGAAAAACCGAATATACCTATGAGTATGGAAACAAAATTACAGATCTATTTCGATGAAATCCGTTATCTTCTCATTTTTTTATAGGAGGGATTTCCATGGAAGTTATGGTTGAAACCTGTTGTGGTATCGATGTGCATCAAAAATCCATTGTTTGTTGTATCCTTGACGGCCCGTTAGACACGAACAAACCAAAAAAGCAGCCTCGTACCTTTGGTACAACAACAAAGAAACTACGAGAAGCATTGACGTGGATTCAATCTCATAACGTAACGCATGTTTTTTTCGAAAGTACTGGGCAATATTGGATTCCCATATTTAATATTTTTTATGACAGTAATCTAACGTTGATACTGGCGAATCCGCAACACATTAAAAATCTTCCTGGCCGGAAGACGGATATGAATGATGCGGAATGGATTGCCCAACTTGGTAGATGTGGTCTGATCCAGCCATCCTACATCCCTTGCGAAGAAGTTCAACAATTGCGGCTTCTGACAAGACGTCGGAAAGCCTATACCGAACGCATCACCCAATGCAAAAATGAAATTCATAATATTTTACAACCTGAATTCCCGGAATTTATAACGAGGGAAGGGCAACGCCTAACGCCTCGTATAATTCCTTCTGCTTCGTCGTAACCTCTCCCAACACGCGACCGTGCCCGGGGGCCTCAAATAATTCAATCATGTCCAGTTCGTCCAGTACACCTTGAAGGGTCCATTGGTTAAATAGCTCGGCATCCTGCATCTTCTTTTTCACGTAGGATAAGTAGATTAAGGCGATGAATTCCACAAAAAGCTTCCCATTCAGGGACAATTCGGATGAAACTTGCATTCTTCTGAAGTTGAGGCGCTCTTTTAAATTGCCGAAGGCTTTTTCAACAACATCCTTGCTGCGATAAAGAGACAACGCTTCAAACGGATCATTGACCTCATTAGAAAGCAAGGCGAAGTAACCATAATTTCTAACCGCATTGCGCATCGCCTCTTCTTTAGGCGTGATTTTCTTCCCTCGTTTAGGTGTCTCAGTAACTTCGAAGTACTTATCATAATCTTTCATACGATAATCTTTTAGTGTATTTTCCTTCAGATCTTGGTGAAGGGCTGTCAGATAGTCGTTCATGTCTACCTGATCTTTAATCGCTTTTTCAGGATTGTAGAACAGATGCAGATACGCGCGCTTTTCCAATTTTATCACATCACCTTTATACGGACGTTCCTGTTCGTATTCCCAGTTTATTGTGCGACATACACCGTAGGTGGTGAACTGTGTTTCGAAGTTTGACCAAAGTTTCAAGTTCTCACGTTCCGCTTCCAACACACCCTTGACATATTTGAGTTTGAGTTGCACTCCTATCACGAATTTCTGGTGGTGTTTATACAAGGCGTTGATATTATCCTTGCTGTAAAAACCTCGATCAAATATCACGTTGACCTTTTTGTAGCCCATTACATCAAATTCCTTCATGAGTTGCCGAACCGTTTTAACATCGGTGATATTTCCGGAGAGCTTGCGGTAATAAAAGGGCAGTCCGGATTGCGCCCCAAACAAGAGTGCCAAGTTGATTTGTGGCAAGCGGTCGTGTTCCTTGTTTCGTCCCTTCTTCACTTGCGATAAGACCTCTGAGTAACTCGATATCGACGTAGTGTCAAATGCCCAATACTCCTTTTCCATCCGGCGGTTGCCTTGTTTCTGAAAGAAGGCCATCCGGCCTTCCTCATCGATTGCTTGGAATAGGTCGCTGCTTCGTTGTGAAGGAATATCCTGGCAATACGGGTGATGATGCAGTTTTTGCCAATGGGAAAAACGACTCAAGGCGTTATTCTCTTCGAGAATCAAGTAATAGGCGATCGACAGAATTTGCTTATAATGCTCCGGGAAGATGGCCTTAAGGTCCGCGTATACGCCTGTCTGCTTGCCAATTTGATCGAGCAGATAACCTGCCCCATAGAAGATTCTTCGGACTTGTGTCATTGGAATCGGCCCTGGCTTAACTTCCGATGAAGTCGGGGCCGGTTTCTTTTTGTACGAACGTGTTGGGACGATTTCACCTGTAACCGGATCGACTTTTCCAATCAGTGTCCTCTTAGCGCGTGATTGTTGCTTTTCCTTATCCCAGTAGGGTTCATTCTGATAGGCATAAGTAATGCCCGTTTTCTTGTTTGTCTGAAAAATAACTGCCATATCAACACTCCTCGTTATACATTATATTATATAACGAGTTATAAGTCTACAAAAAAACCGCTATATATCAATCGTTATAGCGGTTTTTCGAGTGATTATCGTTACACAATTCGGGAATGCAGGTTTAATGCAATTGTACATGCAAGTAGTTTAACAAAAGGCGGTACTGCCATTCAGAGAAGTCGTATGGTAGGCGGACATAAAGGATAGTGATAATATGACAACAATACAAGAAATAATTCAGGATTATAAGGAGAACAAAATACCATTAAGTGAGTTACAAGAAACTATCTGGGGATTATCAGAAAGCTCATTAGAAATGATTTCAGAAGAATCCATACATTATTATATAAATTTAATAGAACCAAGGATATGAACAAAATATACAACCGTAATGAAAATGTATGTTGGTTATCCATTAAAAAAGATAAAAAAATCAAAGACAATATATTGTAATATGATGGTATAATAATACAAAATCTTATTTACTATGAGTGTTTTAGGAGATGTTTATAGTGTTCGATGTATTAAAAGAAATGATATATAACAATTATAATGCGAATACCTTGCAAGACCATATAGATTCTTTACATACAATACTAGATAACAATGTAGAAAAAATGACTATTTCAGAAGTAGAATATGAAGTACTAAATGAACTGATTGGTGATTTAAATAATATCAATTAGTATATTGGCAGATCGGTAAGTGTAAATAACAAAAGATATGTAGGTAAAAAACATGTATATGCCTATCCAATTAGCTTTATTGATTTTTTATCTTATTTAAAACAATTTGTAAAAGAACCATTTACTGTTTTAGCAGTAAACGGTTCTTTTTCCCTAATTACAATAAGTGATATAAAAAAATGATTTGAATATTAAAAGCGTACTTTTAATACAACAAAGAAAAGGGAGGTACAAAATGAAAACAGTAAAAGAGATAGAGGGGAAAAAATCAGTACAATTAATAAAAGAAGTGGTGAGAGTAAAACAAACTGTTGTAGAAAGACCAGTTGAATACAATACAATGATTACTAGTACTACGATAGCTAAACAAATAGGAATTGACGAAATAGGAGACGAAGCTCAAGAAGTGTTACTTTTAGTTGCACTAAATACTAAAAATAAAATCAATGCTATTCACAAAGTGTTTAGTGGATCACTAGATAGCAGCATAGCGCACCCAAGAGAAATATTCAGAAGTGCTTTGTTGAATAATGCAGCAAGAATACTGATTTATCATAATCACCCTAGTGGAAATACTGATCCATCAATTGAAGATTATGAGCTTACAGATAGATTTTTTGCAGCAGGAGAATTGCTAGGAATAGAAGTGTTAGATCATATTATAGTTGCTGGAAATGATGCAATATCTTTTAGAGAAAACACTTTATAAAATAAAAAAACAAAAGAGTAGTAAGAACTATGGGTTGGGCGTTATAACTCACTGGAAAACTTATTCTGCAACTTGATAATTTTTTTAATGTTTAATTTTTTAGTTTAGCTATATAATTAAGAATAAGTAGTAGAAGAAATAAAATTAATAGGTTCAGAACAAAAAAAGAAAAAATCCTATCCAGAAAAAATAAAAAATAAAAAAAACTAGTGACTTTAAATATTTTTTATGTAGGTCAATAAAATAAGTAACAACTTATAAGAAAGCAGGGATGAAAATGACTCAGACAGACTTAGATTTAATTGCAGAGTCTTATCAAAAAGCTTTATTTTTACCTAAAAGAAGAAAAAATGAAACGTTAGTTTCGTTGATGAATCAGCTTGAACATAGGTATTCCACATTCATTATTAATCCTATTGGAGAAGATCTAGAACGAGAAGAAGTACGGTTATACAAGGAAATCAGTAATGCGCGTGACTTTTCATAATTATATAACTGGTGGTAATCCAAGTAGCTCCGTCACAACATGAGCGACGGAGCTACTTGGTTTAATGGGTGATTATGTTAAGTAAATGTTAAAATAGGATTTAAAATACTTGCTTTTTAGATAATGATAAGATAAAATTAGATTGTAATAAATATTATTAAATAATTAGTGTAAAAACGGAGGGATTAGGATAATGAGTATTGATTTTAAAGATCATGGCAAAAAACCTTATGTAGTCAATATTGAAGAGGCTACTGTGCAAAACGATAATTATCGGACAACAATATGGACAGGAGAAAAATTACAAGTAACGGTAATGACTATTCAACCGAACGATGATATTGGTTTAGAAGTGCATAAAGGAATCGATCAATTTATTCGTATCGAAGAAGGGCAAGGATTATGCCTTATGGGACCGTCCGAAGACAACTTGAATTTTGAACAATCCGTTTCTGAAGATGAGGCAGTTTTTGTTCCAGCAGATATGTGGCATAATATCAAAAACACTGGAGATACTCCCTTAAAGTTATATACCATTTATGCTGGACCTGATCATATTGAAGGAACCGTTCATCCAACCCATGAAGATGCAAAAAATGATCCAAACGAACATTAAAAAAAATTACTGAAAAAATAATGATTTAAGCCCAAAAATTTGAGTTCTACTTTTATTTTTGGGTTCTTTTTTATTTTTTTGAAATAAACCTACATATGAACGATTTGAGGAGGTAAATATATGGAGGCACCATTATTAAAAACAACAAATTTAGAATTCGAGGTAGATGGTAAAACTATTTTAAAAGGTATCACTCTAACTATTGAAAAAGGAGATTTTTTAACGATTACAGGTCCATCTGGTAGTGGTAAAAGTACATTATTAAAAATTATTGCCTCAATGTTATCGCCCACCGAAGGCAAATTATGTTATCAAAATAAACCAGTTGAAGAATATGAACCGACTGATTACCGAAAAGAAGTATCCTACTGTTTTCAAACGGCGACTCTTTTTGGAGAAACAGTAAAAGATAATTTAACGTTTCCTTATGATATTAGAAATCAGCCTTTTAATGAAAAAAAGGCCTTATCTGCTTTAAAAAGCGTTGGTTTAGGAAAAGAGTACCTAACTAAATCAGTCCATGCATTATCTGGCGGTGAAAAGCAAAGAGTAGCGTTAATTCGTAATATATTGTTTATGCCTAAGGTTCTATTGCTAGATGAAGTGACAAGCGCATTGGATGAAGAAAATCAGACTATTATTCGTTCCTTGATCCGTAATCTAAATCAAGAGCAAGGCATTACGATAGTATGGGTCACACATAATACAGTAGAGATTCAATCTTCAAATCGTATTGTCCACTTAGTTAATGGAGAAATGGAGGAACCTAAATGAACTTAGCTATTAATAATGCATCTTTATTATTTGCAACAGCTTTGGTTGGAATAGCACTTATTGTTGTTTATAAAGAAAAATTAGGATTAGGTAAAGATATTTTAATCGGTGTGGTTCGAGCAGTTATTCAATTAGTTGCAGTTGGTTTTTTGTTGGGCTACGTTTTTAATTTAAATAATATTATTGTGACATTAGCACTTGTTTTAGTCATTATTTTTAACGCCTCTTTTAATGCTGGTAAGAAAAGCAATGGCATATCAAATGCATTTAAAATATCGTTTATTGCTATATTAACAGCAACTAGTTTGACTTTAGTAGTGCTCCTTCTATCGGGAGCTGTTTTATTCATTCCTTCGCAGGTGATTCCAATATCAGGAATGATTGCTAGTAATTCAATGATTGCGATTGGAATTTGTTATCGAAACTTAAATGCAAAATTTAAAGACCAACGTCAACAAGTATTAGAAAAGTTAGCTCTAGGAGCAAATTTAAAACAAGCCTCTATTACAATCGTACGTGACAGTATTCGCTCAGGTATGTTGCCTACCATAGAGTCTGCAAAAACAATAGGAATCGTTAGTTTACCCGGAATGATGTCAGGATTAATGTTTGCTGGTGTAGATCCAACACATGCAATAAAGTACCAGATTATGGTTACCTTTATGTTGCTTTCTACAACAAGTATTGCATCTGTTATGGCTAGTTACATGGCATACAAAGAATTTTATACCGAAAGCAAACAATTAAAGAATTAAAAGCTCCTTTTTTCTAGAGAAGTTTGTTATTGAGAAGTTTATTTTTTTATAAAAAATAGAGTAAGAAAAGGAGGAAATTAAGATTGATTCCTAGATCCCCGTTTTCTCACTCTGTTTTAGTATCAACTTGTCTTTTATTTAATTACATTGAGGCTACACTTTTTTCTCCTTTTGCAATAAACGTAGCCCGTTCAAGATAACCAAAATTGTTGAACCCTCATGGAAAAGGACCGCCAATGGGAGCCCAAGAACGCCGAACATATTTAAAGTGGTCAATGTGACAATGACAACGAGAGAGAAAATGACATTTTGAATAATAATACCATTTAACTTTTTACTTAGCTTATAGCTATAAAACAATTTAGATAAATCATTCTTCACTATAACGACATCAGAAGATTCCATCGCTACTGAGGAGCCACTCCCCATCGCAATCCCGATGTCTGCATTTGCTAGAGCGGGCGCATCGTTAATCCCATCACCAATCATCCCAACGACTTCTTCTTTTCCTTGGCTATTCATTACAAATTCTATTTTATCTTCCGGTAACATCGAAGCAATATAGTCATCTACTTTTACAAGCTTGGCAACTTGGGCAGCCACCTTCTCGTTATCTCCCGTTAAAAGACAAACTTTAATCCCCTCTTTTTGGAAATCTGCAACCGTACTCGCTGATTGCGGGCGAATTTGATCCCGGAATGAGAAGTAACCTACCACTTCATTGCCATCTGCTACCAATATGCTCGTATCCCCTTTTTCCAATACTTTTTGGAACTGGTTAAATTTATCATAGTGCTTAAAAGCACCCGGTTTCCCTACTAAGATATCCCCTTTTTTAATCCCTGATCCAGCAATTTCTTCAATCGATTCCGATTGCTCAACTTCTGTTAGGTCGATATCCTTAAAGGCAGAAACGATTGCTCTTCCGATCGGATGACTGGATTGCTGCTCCATATAAATGACTTCTTTTAAAACATCTTCATCCACAGCATAATCTACTACTTGGAAGTCACCGTAAGTCAATGTTCCAGTCTTATCTGTATATAAAATATCCATCGTACTCAACGCTTCCATGGCAGCTCCACCTTTAAAAAGCACACCATTTTTGGCTCCATTACTAATCGCACTTAACGTAGCTGGTGTAACGGAGGCACATAATGCACATGGGCTGGCCACTGTTAAAAGCACCATTCCTCGATAAAAGGCCTCTTCCAATGACAGTCCCAAGAACTGATAGAGAACAAAGATGAAAATGGGTACGATGATGAGAACACCGATCACATATTTGCTTTCGATACGATCAATAAACTTGGCGATTCGAGAAGGTCTGTTTTGCGCTTCTTCAACCATCCGGATGATATTTGAAAACATGGTTTCATCCATTTTTTTGTTTACTTCTACATGAAAAACATTTCCTTCGTTAATTGTTCCGGCAAAAACTTCATCCTTTAACTCTTTTTCTACAGGAATCGATTCGCCTGTTAAAGCTGCTTCATTCACGATTGCTTTTCGGTCGATGAAACCATCAATGGGAATTTGCGCACCCTTTGATACCACGACAATGTCTCCAATTGCTAACTCCTCCGTAGGGGTAACCACTACATCCCCGTTTTCTTTTAGAACCTGAGCGGTATCCGGTACTTGCGCCATTAACTCTGAAATGGCGCTGGTAGATTTATCCGTTGAATAGTCCTCCAACGCTTCCGCTGCAGCAAATATCAGTAGTAGGGCCGCTCCTTCTGACTCAAAATTAATGATTACTGCACCAACAGCAGCCAGTACCATGAGTAAATCCACGTTTGGTGAGCGATCTCTGACAGTATTAACAACAGCGTCCTTTGCCGCGTAGAAGCCTAAAAAGAAAATCGCAATATAAAAGGATGTGGAACTGTACGCACCATTTAGTCGGATAAATACAAACCCTAAAATCGTAAACAGAACACCGATAACTAAAAACTGACCTTGCCTACTTTTTGTTAGATAATGAACCATTTCTAAAACCCTCTTCCTATTTTATAATTTTTACTTACTAGCATGTTTTCAATAAAACAGCACGTCTAATACTCTCACTCTCCTTTTTTCACAAATAAACATAAAAAAGGGCACACCTATAGAACAGAATTAACTGTCCCACAGGTATGCCCTTATTATTTACATACTCTGCTGCCACAAAAATTGCAGCCCGGCTGCATGGACCTTTTACATGTCCACCGCCTGTTCAGATTTAAATAGCTCTCATTCTAAAACATAAGCAAGAAGAGCAAGTTAAATTAGATTTATACATACAAATAATATCATTTGTAGAATAGTATGTCAACAAAAAAATATAAGAGGAGTATTTAAAATTGAATTTTTATAGAATTAGTAAAAATATACCTAAAAGAATATTAAAAACCTAATCTGAAATTAAATAAGGTCTCGCTGATTTCATCTTCATTGATTCCAATATAACGTTTCGTAATCTTCTCGTTGCTATGGCCAACTATTTCCATCAGAGTGGCCACGTCTTTTGTTTTCTTATAATAGTGGTAACCAAACGTCTTACGCAGCGTGTGCGTGCCAATATCGTCTCTTCCTAAGAGCTTAGCGACCTTTTGAAACATTTGGTAGACCGTATTGACTTCTACATGACCACCTTTGGTGCTCGGAAACAAATAATTCTCTGGTTCTGAGTCTTTTGTATAGTCTTGGATCAAGTCCTGCAGACTACTCAAATACAAAATACGGGTTTTGCCTGTTTTTTTCTCGACGATTCGGGGATTTTTGGAGGAAATCAGATCTTGTTTCTTCAATTTTACGATATCCGACATGCGTAAACCGCTATTAATTGCCAATCAAAAACAGAAAAACATCCCGATCCGCGTTTTTATTGCGCCTTAAACAGAATAAAAAGTCGTTTATTTCTTGTTGAGTCCGTAATGGTTGGACGTTGTAACTCATTTAAAAGCCCTCTCCTCTCACAAAAGTGATACATGATTTTGTTTAGTATACCACACAATCATGTGTTGGACACCGGTATAAAAAAAGAACCCTATAGGTATAGGATTCTCGATACACGATTTTATACAATTTCATGTATTAAGATGATTTAGAAAACCGACAGTACGCCATACATTAAGAAAAACTCAATAAGAGCTCCTACTATCGCCAAGCTAGATTTTTCTAAGTTCATTCTCTTCCTGTTTTGTGTTTTCGGATCATTTCTTACTTCTCTATTGTCCATATAATCTAAGATTTTTTTATAGGTTTTTAGATTTTCTTTATCTTGGATCTTTTGAAGTTTAATAGCAGCATTGACCATGATTACTATAAAAGTAACTGGCAAAATCAAAGAAAAATCGCCCCAGTATTTAAATAAGGATGCAGTAATGAGGGTTAAAACAAATGATCCTATAATAACCAACATTAATTGATTCATCTTAGCAATAGTTACTTCTCTTTTCATCTTATCGTCATCTCCTTTAATCAATTCGTCTAAGGAGATATTAAAATAATTGCTTAAAAGTAACAGACTTTGTAGATTTGGATAACTTTTAGGTGTATACTTAATTTAGATAAAGTAACTTTAAAAGTCACTTTTTAAAGAAGGTGAATAATTTTGAGTGAATTTACGATTGCAGTACATGGGTTGGTCTATTTAGGTCATAACAATTCAATTTTTACCAGTGAAGCATTAGCTGAGAACATTTGTACGAATCCAGTTCGTGTTCGCAGAGTTCTGGCAAAATGCCGAAAAAAAGGATTAGTTCAAACAAAAAAAGGTGTGCATGGCGGATACTTTCTAACCGATAATTTAGAAGCTATCACTTTAAAAAATGTTTATGAGGCGATAAAGATCCCAATTATCCAAAATACTTGGCATTCAGGTTATATCAATGAACAATGTATGATTTCGTCTGGTATGTCAGAAGCTATGGATGATCTTTATGATGAGCTGAATAAAGATGCAGTAGCAAAACTAGCAACTATTACATTAAAAGATATGGAAGTAAAATTATATGCAATACAAAATGAGAGGGGCACTAAAATATGAATGAGTACACTACAGACGTAGCCATTATTGGATTTGGTAAAGCAGGAAAAACATTAGCAGGTGCTTTAGCTAAAAAAGGAAAAACCGTCACTGTGATTGAAAAATCAGCTAAAATGTATGGTGGAACTTGTATTAATGTGGGATGCTTACCGACTAAATCGTTGACACATAGTGCAAAAATTATTGATCAATTATCAGAATTTGGCATTGAGCGAAATCCTGAGATTAACAACCAGTTTTTCAAACAAGCCATGGACTATAAAACTGAATTAGTAACCAAATTAAATAAAAAAAACTACCATAAAATTGCTGATTTAGATAACGTAACAGTCTTAGACGGTTTTGCTCACTTCAAAGATGACCATACTTTGTTAGTGGATACAGATACAGAAACGCTACAAGTTACGGCTGCTAATATCATTATTGGAACTGGATCTACGGCTGTTATTCCAGATTTTGAAAACAAGCAAAACAGTCCACACATCCACACAAGTGAAGAAATTTTAGAGCTAACAAATCTGCCAAAAAAACTAGGTATTATCGGAGCTGGTCCAATTGGATTAGAATTCGCTTCTTATTTTGCTGAATTTGGTTCTGAAGTAACCGTTTATGAATTCAATGACTCATTATTGTCACGTGAAGATAAGGATGACGCAGCAGCTATTTTGGAAAGATTAGAAGAATTAGGGGTAACTATTGAATTTAACGCTCAAGCTAAACGTGTTCAAGATACGGATAATGGTGTACGTTTAACATTTGAACAAAACGGCGAAGAAAAATCTGCTGAATTAAATGAAATTTTAGTTGCTACTGGCCGTATTCCTAACACAAATAAATTAGATATTGAAAAGGCTGGCGTGGCGCTCGGCGCTCGTGGAGAAATCAAGGTAAACAAGCACTTGCAATCTTCTGTTGAACACATTTGGGCAGTGGGCGACGTTAAAGGTGGACCACAATTCACTTATATTTCTTTGGATGACTACCGTATTGTTTTGCCTCAATTGCTAGGAGAAGAATCCAACTATAATTTAGAAACGCGTCGTGTTTATCCTACAGCAACATTTGTGGATCCAACATTTGCACGGGTAGGCTTTAATGAAAAAGAAGCAACTGAAGCTGGTAAAAATTATAAAGTTGCTAAGATGCCCGTTGCTGCTGTTCCTAAAGCTCAAGTATTGCGTGAAACAAGCGGCTTTTTGAAAATATTAGTTGATCCAGAGACTGACCTTATATTAGGCGCAAGCTTCTTCAGCTACGAAGCTCACGAAATGATCAACTTAATTGCATTAGCAATTAATGAAAATATTTCATATAAGAGTTTACGAGACGGTATTTATACTCACCCTACAATGAGTGAATCCATGAATGATTTACTTGAAATGATTTAACTTAAATTTAACCACAAAAGAGGCTGGGACAAAATAAAATGGACCTTATAGAGATCTATTTTTCAGAGTCCACTCTATAGGAGTCATTTTACACTATTCACCTCCTATTCATTATTACTTATAACAGATAAGAGGTGAATATCATGCCCTCACTAGACGTTTATGTACCAATTAATAACTCTATTTTAGTACTTGTTGAAGAAATAAAAGAGTGTCTATAAAATCGTATAAACTAATTTATATAAGAGATTCCGGAAAACATCGTGTGCGATATAAAAATAAATTCTATCAAATATAGAACTTACCCAAATCTTTAAGCCCATCATAGCGTAAGTTTCATATCTAAAAAGAGAAGATTGGATTTATTGAGTAAATTAATCATGCAAATATAACATTACCGTTACTATATCGCCACCGCTTTTCCCTATCGCGTCTCTAATTTCCTTATTGATTGAGATGATCTTATCTTCATCTTTCCTTGGAGCCAAATAAATGTTTTTCACTTCAAAATCGTCAATTGTACCAGATACTTTTAAATGTCCCCATCTCCCTTTATTATCAGCTGTTCCTGGTAGTCTAAGGTGATAAGTCCATGATCCAAATCCCTCTTTGTAATGTAATTTGAGTTTCTGATTGTCAATTATTTTTATCATTTAAATAGCCCCATTTCTCATTCACTTTATCTATAGTTATGATACATGAAACTATCTAATATCGTGTATTTTAAAATAATGATCGTCTAAAAAAACACATATTATATTATATTAATTATTCTTTAAGAATACACTTAAAATAAGGATTTCTCTTGATCCATAGTTAGTTTATTAGTGCTATTGATTTTTGCTAATTTCTTTTCAGGCGTTTTATATGATCAATTTAATCTAGCTACAGATAATATGCTACTTATACTAACTTTTTATTCAGGTATCATATTTTTAATTCAAGTTTATTATACGTTTAAGAAAGAAAAACAAAAAAGTGTTTAGAAACGCAATTTCTAATTAAAGCAACACAACAAGACATTATTGAAGATGCTGTTATTTTCTTAAGTACTGGGGTCAATGGAACATCTTAACGAAAAGTTGCGGTATAATCGACTATTAAAAAATAGAAACGCTGATTTAACAGCATTTCTATTTTTTTTAGACTTTAAGGCTCCAAAATTGTCTGGAACAATCGAACGAAAAGTTGCGGTATCTTTATAAACACGAACATTAGAGAGAATCAGGTGTTTTTAATGGTCGTAATGATCCGTCTTCTAGACCTTGATTATACTGGAATGAATATTTACCAACAAAGTTTATATGCTCAAATAAAAGTGGAGATAATTTTCCTATAAGTTCTTCTGAACAGTCATATCCTTCTACTTTCATCTGCTCCAATACTTTTTCAAGATACAGTGTATTCCAATAAATTACTGCATTTGTTACAACGCTTAAAGAGGTTAACTGCTCCTCCATTCCATCAATATAAGTTTGATATAATTTTCCATTTCTTCCGTAAAATATACTTCTGCAAAGTGCATGACGTGATTCACCCTTATTTAGCTGTTCAAGTATTTGACGAGCATAAATTTCATCTGAAAGATAGCGTAGTTGATGTTTGGTCTTATAAACCTTTCCATATTCTGTAATTGCTTTTCCAAGTGAAGTTGGTTGACCAGATCGTTGTAACGCTCGAGTTAGTTCAGTTGCATTGACTTTACCAGATTTCAGGGAACCTGCTACTCGAAGTATATCTTCCCAATGTTCTTCAATTAAATCAGTGTTAATTCGACTTTTAGTAACATCATTCAATAAACCATAATCAGCATTTTTTTCAATTCTCCATAGTTTGGTACCATGTTTATTCGCAATTCTAGGACTAAATTGAAAACCTAGTAGTCCAAATAATCCAAAAATAAGGTCACTATATCCAGCTGTATCTGTCATTATCTGAGTGGGCTGTAATCCGCTGGTTTGATTAAGAAGTCCCTCTAATAAGTAAAGAGAGTCTCTTAACGTGCCTGATACAACCATTCCATGGAAACCAATATAATGATCTGAAACAAAGTTATAGAAAGTGATTCCTCGGCCTTTGCCAAAGTATTTTGGATTACTAGCAGAGTAAAGTGATCTTTGCGGTGTTATATACCGAATTCCATCTGCAGACGCCATTTCTCCATTTCCCCAAGCAAGAGCCAGTTCCAATTTCTTATGTGAATGAATAATTTTTTGATTAGCTGCAGTTAAGGTATCAATACGTAAGTATTGATGAGCTACATAGGTGAGCCTATCATACTTCAAACTATCAATATTATTTTTGGAAACTGGAGAAAATCCAATATTACATGATTCCGCTAACAATACTGCTAAAATACTAATATCTAACTGTTTCATTCTGGATTCTTTCTCATTTAAATGTTTAAAGGATTGAGTTAACCCAACTCGTTGGTTTACTTCCAATAATAAATCGGATAAATCAATGCTAGGCATGAGTTGGCGCACACGTGATTTAAACTCTTTTTCATTAGGCTGCTCATTTCCCTTTTTCAAATTTGAAACAACTACTTTTACTTCACCATTTATTTCTTCAAGCCTTGCCATATTAGATGCATCCCAATTTGATTGTGTTTCTATAAAAGATAGAGACAAATCTTCGCTTAATTTTTGTACAGCTAAGGTGCCTGAAGAAGGTAAGTCAAGTTGAGTAATCAAAACTTCCCGTTGCTCTATCCACGTAGAATCATCCAATAAATAGCTCATTGGGTCTGCATATTTTTCACTATTAGTAACAAATATGTCATGCTTTTTTAATCCTTGAAAGAGAAGTTCTAGCCCAGCAATTAACACGCACTGATTTACTGAAGTGGGATTTTCATGTATATAATATTGCCATTTTTTAGATAAACAGGGTTCAATATCATAAAAATGGTCTAGTGTTATTGGTTTTGGAAAAACTTCTTTTATCTTTTCCCAAACGACTAAGCTATCTGCCCCGTAATTGTTACCTTCAAAGTTAATGGATAAAAGAATAGAGGGGATGAACTTTTTAATTTTCCTGAATGCTTTGCGAAGTTCATTAATTGCAATGGGTTCTTGCTCGTTACGAACAATATCCTTAACTTGAAAAATGGCTGCATCCATTTCTTCTTTTTGAAATTTATCTGAAATAACTTTTCGAATTTCTTGGTTAGTAATGGATTCGTCAAATAAAAGTTCTACAATTTTTGATAACGTAAGAGCAGCTCGATCTAAATCTTTTATTGTTCTCATTCGATCTTTTATTTCTTTATTTTTTGCACGTCTAAAAATAGCATCTACATATTTTGATAGTGCTAAAAGTTGTTCGTCCATTGCTTTTTTCTGATGTTCATAAACAAATGCCACTAAATGAGCTATTTGGCGATTTAGTGGCATTCTTTGTATAGCTTGAGCTTTTGCTTTGAAAGCATAGCTGGCAAGTTTTTTTAATTTCCCTTCAGGAATTACAGAAAAGTCCCAGTTTTCTGTATGAAAAGATTGGAACATAATCAGTCTATTAAACCCACGAATAAGCTCCTTTTGACTTTCGTCAATCAAAGGGCTTCGTAAAATATCCATTTTAAGCGTTGCACCACGTATAGGCTCACCAACAAAATCAAATAATTCTAACAAACGTTCTACCTCTGATGTAGCAGGAATCTCAGAAAGTAATTTATAGAGTTGTTTTTCAGAAGAATCAATAATTTTAGATACAAAGCGTTCAAAAGTAGAAAAACCTGGTAAAATAATTTTTTCATCCAAACATTTTTTTAATAGCATATCAAAAAGCATATTATCCGTCTCAGTTGTATACCATGACCGATCAAGTAACCAATCAGATAAATATTTTTCTACTGCATTATCAGTAAATAGTACATAGTTATAGTAGTCTTGTATAAGTTTCATATGTTGCCAAATTGTTTGTTTACGTGTGTACCCATAAAATTCCTTGTAGTCAATATTTAGTTGCGCAGCTAAATGCTGAATGACCACTATTGGAAGTGTTTCAAAATCAGATGTAAAGCATCCGAGGAACCTGACGGTTCCTAGTTGAACTGCGAATCCTAATTTTGTGGACGATTTTTTCATTTTTGCAATAACCTCTTTATCAGAATCATTTAAATAAAAGTAGAGATTAAGTTGTTCTTTAGATGGCTCATTTATAAATTTCCCAAATCCTTCTTTGTGGTGTCCCTTCAATTGTTCAATTTCTACCATTTTAATCCCCCTGAGTGGTTACCAAAAACCAATGTTTTTGTAACCTCATATTTTTTGAAACTCGATACTGAATAACTAGCTTTTCTAAGTTACAAAAACTAGTTATAAATAAGTTTACAAGAAACACTTGCAAAAATATAGTTATTTACCGATAATAAAGTAAAAGAGCATCAGGAGGAATTATATGATAATAGGATACGCAAGAGTGTCAAAAGATGAGCAACATCTAGATCGACAATTAGATCAGTTAAAAAAATATGGAGTTGAAAAAATTATTAAAGAAAAATATACTGGAACAAAAAAGTCACGGCCAGGAATTGAAGAACTGTTAAAAATAATCCGGACAAATGATACAGTAGTTGTAGAAAGTATTTCTCGACTTGGTAGAAATACTTTGGATATATTGACTCTTCTTCAGCACTTAGAAAAAGAAAAGGTAGAATTCATTTCGTTGAAAGAAAATATGGATACTTCTACGCCTACCGGAAAAGCAATGCTCCAGATGATGAGTGTGATTGCTGAATTAGAGAGGAATTTATTAGCCGAGCGTGTAAAAGAAGGAATAACTGCAAGCAGGAGACGTGGCGTAAATATTGGAAGACCAAAAATTCCTCAAGAAAAATTGAATTTAGCAATGAGAATGTATGACAGTGGAGATTATTCGATTAAAGAAATTCTTGAATCTACCACTATTTCTCAAGGAACGCTTTATCGAGAAATAAATAAAATGAAATTGAAAAAAATAGAAGATATAAAAAACGAAAGCTAAGTTGTTACTCCAACCTAGCTTTCGTTTTTATACCGCAACTTTTCGTAAAGATGTTCCATTGACCCCTAAGTGGGTAATCATTTTAAGACTTAACTTTGAATGATAACAATTTCATTTTCATTTATGGGTTCTTCAAACCCTGAATAAAATCGTTTAAGGATATCCTCAGTAATTGGAAAAGCTGAATTAGCAGTTTGAGTTTGATTTCGAATTTCCAAGCGTTTTTTAAGTATGGCGTAATCGGCTTTGAGGTAAACTACTTGAATTTCTACTTCATAATCTTCTAGTAATTTACGATAACTATCTCGATGGCTCTTTGACCAAAAACTGGAATCTACGATAACATTTTTTCCTTTCTGCACATACTTAATAGTTAGTTCTTTCATCTTCGTGGATGATAAGGCCGACACTTTTTCATATTCTTCAGATTTGTAATCGACACCATATACGCCATAATCTTCCCAGATAAGTTCATCTATAGATAGCCTTATGTATCCATCCTTTTCTTTTTCTTTTGAAAAAGTTGTCTTTCCTGCGCCGCTAACTCCACACATTAAAATGACTTTATTCATAAATTTTCTTCCTTTCTATATTATGAAATAGTATATCAATAGAGGAAAAGGAATTCAAATTTTAATTTTAAAATACAATGTTTAAAAAAAGATGATTGTTTTCCAAAGACCGCTGTTTTTTGATAATCATAGATTTTATTGTGTATCGTGTTAAACATATTTGTAAGCGAGGTCCCAAGCGCCTAAAGGGAATTTGTATCGATAAGACTTGCAGCAAAATCTAATTAGCACTAGCTTATATTTTACATTTTAACAAATGACAATAGGGTATACTTTATTGTCATTTGTTTTTAATCCCATTTTTAGAACTATCTAGAGTGTAGTATGGGTGGTCATTAGAAAAATTTATTTATGGAATTAAAATCAACCAATAGGGTGTAATCTATTGATTGATTTAACTTAAGTAGTTTATGTAGGTTTGCGTGCCACCATTAAAGTGCGCCATACTAAAATTACTAGTCACAATAAAAAAGGGGTAGTCAATAACTTATAAGTTCTTGACTACCTTTTTTTCAAAGTAACTATATTAAGAATAATTTTTAAGAATTTATAGTTAATATTACAGAATAGATTTCTTAGAAAAATATCTATTCTAATGACATTAATCCTCTAATGGATCAATAATATTCCCATTTTTATCTGTAACAGTACTTGTAATTGGTGTATCTCGATTTATTTTATAGGATGTATAAATATTTCGAGTAAAATAAATCCCTATGAGAACTAAAAAGCTCAGAGATACAATAATAAATAAAGAAAACAGTTTTCTATTAATTGTTTTTTTCATAGTATACACCTACTCTCTTAGCATCTTATTGAATCCCCTGTACATGGTAGTTCTGTCCAGTTCTAGGGTTATCGACAAGAAAATAGAAATACCCTGACGTATTTATTGTATACGGTGATCCGCTTAAAGGTAAATTATAACGTTGACTAACATTAGAAGGGTTTCCTGGATTAGCTATAGTATTTACACCAAATCCACCTAATCTAAAGGTTAGTCTAAAGTTATTTGTAGTACTAGAAGAAAAGGAAATTCCACTATATCTAGTTCCCGATCCCGAAAAATTTTCTGACTGATAAGATGCAGAGTTGTTAAGCCATTTAACTGTTGTTGGCGGGACAACTGCTCGTGTTACAAGGTTAGAGCTAATTTCGGGGCTAACTTCTATACCAAATTTATCATAAATAACCACATCTGAATTATTAGATTCATCTGCATGTGCTACTGTATTTCCTGAAAAAGAGGGAAGTACAATTACTGACAATGTTGACAACATAAAAATTAAACTTACAATATTTTTTTTCATAAAACGACCTCCAATATATTTTAATTTTATTATACATAATATGAATATATTAGTAAAGGTGAAAAGCAAATGTTTTTTAGATTTTTGAAAATGTAAGTGAAACTATCGTGTTCCAAAATTTAAAATCATCAATTAAAACACTAATAAAATTGATTATTGGTTAACAATATAACACTCATATTTCTATATAGATAAATTATCCATACAAATTCCCTAACGCATTTTAACCTTTAAATTAAAAATTTTCTCATAATAAAATCGATCTAAATCAAAATAAACTTCCTGCGAAATGTTAAAACACGTTAAATTAAGGAAGGGTTGACTAAAAAAGATTAGACACCTGTCATTTCAAACGATTTTTTTGTGTACCACTCATATTTAACAACAAGTGAGTACATTCTTTTTCATTTTAACCTTAAATTTATACACTCCTTTAAATTTCTGTTAAAATCCGTTCGCTAATACAAAATTAACATATTCGAGAATAATTAACAATTTATTATGATTTGATTTTACTATATACTTTATTTTTACTTCGATATACGCTATAATCCTGATGAAACACATCGACGAAAATACAATTCTATTTCAAAGTTTAGTTTTGATAAAAATTAATAGACTTTACAATCGGAAATACTTTTAAATCGACTCTATTCAATTTTATTCCCAATAATTGTTTGTCTAATTTGATTTTACTAAAACTTTGTAACAGATCCCTAAATACTAGCAAATATTGGAGGTATCATCATGATAGCAAACTACCCTTTTCTTAGTCTTACTTGTTTTTTTATTCTATTATGCTACATTTCACTTATTTTATATAAAATTAAAGTCAAAATGTTTTATAAAAAAAACTCTTATCGTAAAATCAAGTTGAAAGATCACCCGCTCTATTTAATTTATCCTTTTGAAAAAAAAATATATGTATTTATTTGGATTCTTTACATTCTTTGGATTATATTAGCCACGGGTGGATTATTCTTGATTTTTTCAAATTCAGGTAGCAATAATAATCTTGTTAAACTTGGAATAATTTTTCAAGTACTAGCCACCTTCACCTCTTTTATCTTAGTTGCTAATTATTTCCGATTTTTAAAAAAAACAAAGTCCGCTATAAATAAATGGTCTATTTCTAATCCTTCAGAAGAAAAAAAATTTGTAGTTTTTCCTTCAAACATTGTAATTTATAAAAAAGTAGGATATATTAGCTTTTTACTTACTGAAATTTTTTTCATAGTATCAATTATTACAGAATATTTAAATATAGTGTATTAAATAAGAAGCAATTAGATTGGAACTATTATAACCAATCTAATTGCTTTTAACTATTTAAAACACCTAACTTATAATTCTCCTGAAATTCAACTCCTTAAACAGTTGACTGGCACCACTGGTAAGGAATTCTGTAATTGTTTTGCTTATCAAGAAATTAGTTCTTTTCCCCACGTGATTACAGATATAAAAACAGACGCAATAGCTACTGAACCAATTCCTATTACTTCTACAGGGAGCAGATATATAATTCCCGCTATAACAGCTATTCCACCTACTGTCTCAAAAATTTCCGGCATACTATTATTTTCAACTGACTTCGTTACCAGTTCATAGTCTGCAACAGGAACCGGAGTAACATTACTTTGATTTACATAGATTTCAATAATCAATTCTAATCTTTCTGTTAATGTTTTCCCATTTCGTTTTATTTTATACTCACTTTTCACAATGATTTTCGTTCCTATTTTCCTATTTCGTGCAGCTAAACCAGTTTCAATTATCCCATTTTTTACTGTAGGTCCTAATCGATTAATTGCACTTTCAATACTATTACTTTTTACGTCTTTAAAAATAGTATTGTACTTATCAAGTGTTTCTTGTATTGGATTAAGGTATACTTTCATGTCTGCAATACCATTTGTTACCACAATTTTAGCCGTTCCTTCTTTTGAATCAGAAGACCAAGTGTTCCTTGCTGTTAAATAAAGATCAATTGCACCTAAATGTTGTTCATATATCTTATTGGGCACAATAATAACTTCTTTGAAAAAGTCCTGCAAATTCAATCCATTCAATATATTATGACTGATAGTATTCACTTTCTGACTAGAATCAATATCAAAATTTTTCACTCCCGCATCTCGTCCAGAAGAAGCAACTTGATCAATTGGAAACAACATGTCTCCTCTACCCACGGTCATTTCAATAAATTGGTCGAATGCCCACTCTTTAGGCATTTTAAACCCTAAATTCCCACTAAACCCTGTGGACATATCTGATACAAAACAATTGGTTACTGCTCCAGCATCAACGGCTCTTTGACAAACGTTTCGAGTACCGTAAATACCTGTTTTGTATAAAGAAATAGTTGAAAGTGCATCATGAACTGCTTTGATATAAGGTAATACTGTAGAGTCAATATTTCCGTCCAAAACGTCTACATCGACAGCAAAGTAAATAGTTGCACCTGTTGGAAATCCTAATTCCATTGCTGCATTACTAGCTAAAATAGCATCTGTTTTACCTTGTGAACTAGTAAAGTAATTTTCTTCCCAACCTCCATCTTGATAGATAGGGAAAATGCTAAAACCCTCGTTAACCAAATTTTCAATTTCTTCACTGGTTAAATACTTGTTTCGTTTATTTGCTCCAGTTCCAACGGATCCAGTTAAATATCTTCCCACTACACTAAAATCAATAGACTTTAAATACTTTATTTGTTCTAGTGATAATTGTGTTGAGGTATCACAAGCAATTGAATCTCTACTTGTATTTCCTGCACTGGACAATAATCCTTTAATAACAGTCATATCAGCAGTAGCTGAATACGAAGGCAATTTCATGAATTTTCTAAATGAAATAACTTCATCTCCCAGACTACTCGAAAAGACGCCATTAAAGTCTCCGGATTTATAAAACCCATTCACATATAATCCCCATTGAATAATTTTAACAACATTACCAGTAGCACCGATATTGACGACAGGTGTTCTACTAGTAGTACCAGGTCCATAGATTCCATTGGCTTCCGAAGGGCTCATTCCAATTTCTGCTTGTAAAGCATAAATTAAAGCTGTATTCGTTTCTCTTTGATAAATACCATCACAGGGTAAAATACCAAAGTACGGTTGATAAGATGCATTTAAGTTTTGTTGCATTGTTCTAATTTTTGAATCCCCTCCTGGGACTAATACAAAGGCACTCATATCAAATAATGCTTTTAATAAAGCTACCGTTAATTTTCCGTTACTAGCCACACCTGCATTTTTTTGCAATGTACTAATAGCTTCTTCGGTTTTTGTAGTATATTTCCCATCAAAGGCCTCCGGAGACATCCCTTTGCACCAAAAAGCACCTTGAATTAAATAAACAAGATTCCCAGTATAACCTATTTTTAATTTAGGCAATAAATCATCAGCTTTTTTTTGTGTTGTTGGACCAAAATTATCCGATAACTCAGTAATCCCACATTCATGTTGGAACCCTCTAATTAGACCGTAAATAGTCGGCCATCCTGTCTTTCCATTTTCAGGTACACTGCCAAATCCCTGAACATTCTTATACGTTTTATTTAACCATTTTTGTGTTGATAATACCATTTGATCTACCATGTTACATTCCTCCTATATCATTTTTTTATTAAGTCAAAGTATTTCTACAAGGATCGTCACCCTTGTTCTTCTAACATAGAACATACGTTCGTGTCTATTATATAAATAAAATGATGAAATTGCAACTTTTATTTCATTTATTATTAATCGTACGATTAGATAATATTTAATAGATGAGACAACTTTTACATGCAGCTTTTAAAAAACGAAAAAAGAGTAGTCAAGAACTTATAAGTTATTGACTACCCTTTTTTTATTGTGACTAGTAATTTTAGTATGACGCACTTTAATGGTGGCACGCAAACCTACATAAACTACTTAGGTTAAATCAATCAATAGATTACACCCTAATGGTTGATTTTAATTCCCTAAATAAATATTTCTAATGACCACCCATACTACACTCTAGAAAGTTCTAAAAATGGGATTAAAAATAAATGACAATAAAGTATACCCTATTGTCATTTGTTAAAATGTAAAATATCAGCTAGTGCCAATTAGATTTTGCTGCAAGTCTTATCGATACAAATTCCCTTTAGGCGCTTGGGACCTCGCTTACAAATATGTTTAACACGATACACAATAAAATCTATGATTATCAAAAAACAGCGATCTTTGGAAAACAATCATCTTTTTTTAAACATTGTATTTTAAAATTAAAATTTAAATTCCTTTTCCTCTATTGATATACTATTTCATAATATAGAAAGGAAGAAAATTTATGAATAAAGTCATTTTAATGTGTGGAGTTAGCGGCGCAGGAAAGACAACTTTTTCAAAAGAAAAAGAAAAGGATGGATACATAAGGCTATCTATAGATGAACTTATCTGGGAAGATTATGGCGTATATGGTGTCGATTACAAATCTGAAGAATATGAAAAAGTGTCGGCCTTATCATCCACGAAGATGAAAGAACTAACTATTAAGTATGTGCAGAAAGGAAAAAATGTTATCGTAGATTCCAGTTTTTGGTCAAAGAGCCATCGAGATAGTTATCGTAAATTACTAGAAGATTATGAAGTAGAAATTCAAGTAGTTTACCTCAAAGCCGATTACGCCATACTTAAAAAACGCTTGGAAATTCGAAATCAAACTCAAACTGCTAATTCAGCTTTTCCAATTACTGAGGATATCCTTAAACGATTTTATTCAGGGTTTGAAGAACCCATAAATGAAAATGAAATTGTTATCATTCAAAGTTAAGTCTTAAAATGATTACCCACTTACTGTGTACTTGAAAGATACACAATTTCAGAAAAACAACGGGTAAACCATGTATATTTGAGTCAATTTAGCTAATTTCATTCTATTTTATACTTTTTGCCAAAAACAGTAGTTAATTACAATTTGATTTTGCCACAAGTTTTGGTACAGTTTTAAGTAAAAAAACAGCCTTTTTAAGGCTAATTTTGAAAACGGCATAAACAAATGTTTTTGCCTATCCCGTAAATCATAAAATGAAATTCATTATTCATTTAAAAAATAAGATCAACTAGAAAATTCTAGCGTCTCTTTTTTAATATTATTCTCTATATTTAAAAACATAGTATTTGATCACTCCAGGTTCTATTAAAATCAATAACATGAAAAGTAGTCACCAACTTATAAGTTGTTGACTACCCTTTTAAAGTGACGTAAACCTTATCTGCTATTTCACTTTTATAATTCATAAAATAAGGTAAAAAAAAAGAGCAGAGAAGATAAAAAACACTCTTCTCTCTCAGGAATTAGACATGTCCGCAATTGGACCTTAATCTATAAAAAAATAATGCCTGCAATTAGGCCAGTTATTACTATAAGATAATTCTAACATTATATCTCATCTTTTTCAACTACTTTCTTTTTTGATTGTAATTCTTCATAATATTGATTGATGACATCTTGTCTAGAAATCTCTATTTCGCCATTATTATTCAACTTTGGTACTGCTCTATACCATTTTGTTAAAAGGTTTTTTCTGTCAGCTCTAGTAAAATTTTCATATTTATTTAAATTAACAGTAAATTTCTCACTATTGTTAATATCAGGAATTGAATAAACTAGTTTAATCGGAGTAGATTCTTCAATATTTTTTTTGTACGCAGATCTTAAATGAAAATATTGTTTGTCAGGATCTTCAAATTCGGGTATATATGAATTATTGCTAATTAATTCTTCGAAAAGATGTTTTTCTTTCATTACATTTACTCTCAGTCCAGAAAGAACTAACCTAATTTGATAGTCAGTTAGACTGATATTTTTATTGTTAGATTTTAAATTAGAAATGATTCTTTTTCTACTGATAGTAGTAATTTGATTAAAAAGTACAACACTTTTTCTACCTTGATTTTTGAGTTTACCAATAGAAAATCTCGTGTGGTCTTCTACTGTCACTTTAGGTTTAAAGCTTGTTAGAGGGAGTATGGTTATTGCGTCACTAAGTATATTACAATTAAGAATAATAGCGTAATGAGTATTATCTAATTCTGATCCAATACCACTAAAATTAACACAAATGATTTCCCACTTTTTTAGCAAAGGAGAATACTTTTTTCCATCACTAAGTACATGTGGTTTCGAGCTATTCTCAACAAATCTTTTAGTAGAATCTAATTTAAATTTAGCCGTATCAGTTTTAATAATTGAATCGTCTTCATAGGCTGTGATTGCCGTTTCTATAATTTTTATTGGTTCAAGTGCAACTTCTTCATTTGGTAAATTATCAGTCATTTTTAACGTCCTTTATAATTTTTTTTACCTTCTCTGTATGCTATCATGTAGATGTTTAACAAGTCAATAAGGTTTGTAAGGATTTCTAAATACTTTCGTATTTATATCTTGTCAAAAAAACTTAAATAATTTTGAAATAGTGTGGATTAAAAAAGAAAATAAGTATATGATATTATTTAAATGAGTCACAATAAAAAAGTGCAGTCACCAACTTAAAAATTGATGATTGCACTTTTTTATTGTGATATGAAAATTTTTTTATCTATTTAAATTTTCATATGAACGAACCTCATTAATAATCGCTCTTGCTAATTCTATTGGTGCTGAAGCATTTGTGTATCCAGAAATTCCTCTTGTGCAATTTTCAGTAAAATTATCATTACCATCATCAAAATATAAATCAAATTCCCAAGTTGTTTTTCCAGAATTAGATCGAACACCTACATTTACATGCCACTCATAAACATTTACATATTTTAAATTTAAAATATTTGAGGCAGCATTTTGTACCAAAGTTGGAAATATCGATTTTAAATTATTTGAGATGAAAGTTTCTACATCTGAACTATCTGAACTATCTGAACTATTTGGTTCACTTGTTTTATCTGCTACTCTTTTAAAAAAATATTTAAATAACTCCATTATATGAACTCACTTTCTTCTATCAATTGGCAATAACAAAATAATGCCATATTCAACTTTGCGACAGAACCACTTTAATTCGCGTTCACAATTATTCTTTCTTCAATTTCTTCAGTAAAATTCATCTTTTCTAGTAGTTCTAAAAGTCGGAAGGTACTTCCGCTTGGTTGCGATTTAGATATTTCCCAATTTTCTACAGTCCTTACAGACACATTTAAAATACTAGCTAATGTTTTTTGAGAATAATTGTATTTATTTCTAATTCTTTTAATATCTTGTGCTGAATAGACAGGAGCTTTTTTTATTTTGTATATCCTTCTATCTACTGATTTAACACCCTCCTTATCAGTTAAAAAGTCAGCAAAAGACGCTTCTAAATCCGCTAAAAACATTTCTTCTGTTACTTCTTGTATTATTTTTTTAGTCATTTTAATTGCCACCCTTTTTTTGTATTATTATAGTTTATTTGAGTTAGTTTTTTTTTTTAGTATTTTATTTAGGTTAGTTTTTTATTGGTATTTTATTTGAGTTAGTTTTTTTTTTAGTATTTTATTTAGGTTAGTTTTTTATTGGTATTTTATTTGAGTTAGTTTTTTTTTAGTATTTTATTTAGGTTAGTTTTTTATTGGTATTTTATTTGAGTTAGTTTTTTTTTTAGTATTTTATTTAGGTTAGTTTTTTATTGGTATTTTATTTGAGTTAGTTTTTTTTTTAGTATTTTATTTAGGTTAGTTTTTTATTGGTATTTTATTTGAGTTAGTTTTTTTTTTAGTATTTTATTTAGGTTAGTTTTTTTAATTAATTAGGTCGATTTTTCTTTAATTCTTTTACTACATTTTTTAAAGCTTTTTTTTCTTTACTTGTTAAAGTCTCTTTACTATTTTTAGCATAGCATAAAATAAAGTTGTATTCTCTGATATTACCATTGACGTCAAAAGCGCAATATATCGCTCGCTCACTGCCACTCTTACCTTTTTTTGATTTGCTACTAGTAAATCTTAATTTAATAGCTCCACCTGTTCCAGCAATTAGATCACCTAATACTTGATCTTTACTCTCTCGCCAATGTTCAAATTCAATAATGTTCTTTTCTAAATCTGCTAAATCCATTTCATCTAGCCCACAGTTAAACCACATTTTTTTAAAGTGAGTAGAAAAATTGATATTAATTTGTTCCATATCCTTACCTATCCCTTTCAAAATACTAAAAAACAACTGAACTACGCACCATGCGTACCTCTTCCTCTTTTATTATACTACGCATCATGCGTATATGTCAATTATCTATTTTACTCTATCTATATTTTCACAAACTGAGTTTTACTAATACGTAACTACTCCTTTTTAATCGTTCCAGGGTTCGTTAGACTTCCTAGAAAATTCATTTTTTTAGTTATTTTAAAAGCTGAAAGCTTTAAGCACTCGCCCTGGATTTTTTAATCTTTTTTCTTTTGATCTAATTATTTGAACTTCTTCATTTGCCTTTTGACCTTTGAACCTATTATTATTTTTTTATGTAATTAGCACTTTTAAACACAAAAAAGGTGCAATGAGTATTTAAAATTACTCATTGCACCTTTTCTTATGTTTTTTTAAAAGTTCAAGGAATTTTCCCATTCTGCAAAAATTGGAGTCGAGTAATCGAATATTACGCCTTCAGTTATTAACTGAAGATAAAAAGTTAACCGATTGCTTCCTATTTCCAAATACTCATATTCTCCTAATCCCTGCAAGGATTCTTGTAAGTCGTTTAACGTCATTTCCCCCGATTCATACGCTAGAATATCATTCATTTTTATCTATGCCTGCAATAGCTTTAATATGTCCACTAGCATGACCACCGACTAATGAACTCCGCTTAATTGCTGTTGCTCCTTCTATTAAACTACTTGCGTGTACAATTGAAGAAAAACCGTATTTTCTTCTTACTCTATCAACAATATCATCAATTACAAGCTCATTTAACTGGCTTTCAGGCTCTTTAAACAGATCTAATTGTACAGCTAAATCAACTTTTAATTTTGAACACGAAACCCCTAAATGGCGCACTGGTGCCCCTAGGTAATACTTGTTGAAAATATATAAGCAATGCTTTGCTATCTCCTTCGTATTGTTAGTAAATGGAATTTTCATTTGTCTGTTAAAGCCTTTTTCAGTTTGGTTAATTGAATAACCGACCATCAATGACACACAACCACTTTGGCAATCGTGCTTCCTTAATCTACTTGCGACCTGTTCGGCTATTTCCTTTATTACGACTTCTATTTCTTCTTTTATATAATAATCCTTTGTAAGGACTTGTGAGTTTCCGTATGACTTTTCAAGCGTCATGTGCTTTTTTGTAATGTCGCTTCTGTCTAAGCCCCAGCTATGTGCATATAATTGTTCTCCAAGTACGCCGAATTTGTTCTTTAGCCTCATTACATCAGCATTGGCTAAATCTCTTATAGAGCGTATTCCCATCAATTTTAGCTTATTTGCTGTTTTAGAACCAATCCCCCAAAAATTGGTGAGCGGATCAATACTCCAAACCTTTTCTTGAACGTCTTCATAACGCCATTCAGCTTTAAAATCTTTGGCGTTTTTTGCTTCATTATCCAGGGCTAGTTTTGCTAAAAGTAAATTGTCCCCTATCCCAACCGTCACATATAAACCAAGACTATGGTATATATCTTTTTGGATTTTACGAGCGATTTCGTAAGCGCTAGAGTGAAATAATTTTTTGACTGGTGACACTCTTATAAAGGCTTCATCGATAGAGTAGACTAAAATATCGTCCTCTATAGCGTACTTCCTGAATATATTAAGTATCTCTTTGTTTTTCTCTATATAAAGGGACATTCGTGGCGGTACTACGAGTAAATCTTTATGATCTGGCAAGTCATATTTTCGGGACACGTTTGAAATACCTAACCGCTTCTTTGCAGCTGGTGAAGCTGCTAGCACTAAACCACCAGCATTTTCTGCATTGGACATGACAACAAGCATCGTTGTTAAAGGATTTAACTTCCTCTCAACGCACTCAACCGAGGCGTAAAAAGATTTTACGTCGACACATAAAATATCATCATGAGGCTCATTTGAATAATCCATTTCAACTTCCATACTTGTCATCCTTTCATTTCATTTTCCTTATTATGCGAACAGAAGTTCGCGTTGTAAAGCGAACAACACCAATAAATAGCAAAAAAAAGAACTCTAATTCGAGCCCTTTTTTTTATTAATTTCTAGTAAGCATCTTTGTGATTTCAATTTAATAAAATAACAGATTAATACTTCTTTCTTTTATTTATTTTTCGTATGCAATTGAATTCATTCCCAATTCTTTTGCTTCTTTTAATATTCGTGTGATAAGGATCTCATTCAAGTTGATTTCGCATAATGCTAAAGCGATAAAAATCATTTTTTTACCAGCTGTTAATTCATTAGATAGTGCAAAATTTACACCTTTTTCAAAATAAAGTATTTCTAGCCCTGGTAATTCGCCTTCTTTTTTCTGCAAGTCTATTGCCTTAGAAAGTAAATCATTTGATTTATCATATTCCTTCACGTATGAATAATATTTTGCCGAATGATAATATATTTTACTGAATTCTACTAAGTCTAAGAATTTATCATCACCACTTCTCATTTCTTTTAATTGTGTTAATGACTTTTCAAAATAAAATTTAGCTTTCTCACTTTCCTTATTCATAAAATAGGCATAGCCTATCCCATTTAAAGTTGAAATTCCAATCAGATCCATTCTATTATCCACCACTTGTAACCCTAAATTAAAATGATACATTGCATCCGGAACATTATTATTTCCTAGTAATTCTGCCATGCCAAGATAATAATGATACTCCTTCACTTCATTATTTGATAATTTCTTTAAATTAGAATTTTTAAGCAAAATTTTTCTTACTTTCTCATAGTCCTTCATTCTTAATGATACTTTTGCCGACTGTAGTATCTCATTTTTTCCATTTTTATTTGGGAAGAGGTCCATCAGTTCATTAAAATCAATCATCAACCTGTCTGCAATTAATTTCAGTGTTCGAGCGTTTGGCAAAGTTCGATTACTCTCTAAATTACTTATAGTAGCTTGTGTACAAATTCCCTCACATAATTCTTGTTGATTTAACCCTTTTGCTCTCCTAGCATCTTTAATCATTGTTCCTACGTTCATATCACCACTCCATTCTATTTTTTAGTTTTGATGACAGTTTAACTGAACACCAAGTTCCACTTCTAATTCATCAAAAGATTGAGAATAATTTTTTTTAAAACTAACTAAATTTTTATCGAATCTAACAATATCTTTTTCCTTTGCAAATTCAAAAGGGTAATCGAATGCTAGCTCCCATTTATAAAATGTTGGTAAATCTTCATTTTGCATGTCATAGCAGTTTAGTAAAATCATTGTTTCATTTTCAATTTTAATTATTTTAGCTAATAGATCTCTTGTGGCACCTTGAGAATAGGTGATAATCTTGTTGTAAACACTCGAATAATCCGTAGTGTCAATTGTACTTTTTGTAAAGTCTATTCCATTCCCCTTTTTCAAACCTTCTTTATAAGCTTCACCAATAACAGGTGGAGGAGTATTTATAGAATATGATCCAAACCCTTTTGACATTTCTTCATAACTTTTTTCTACAACTTCAGGCATCATTACCAACAAAGAATATTCTTCTTGTAAAATAGCCACTTGTTCTGCAAATCTGTTTTCTAAACCCTCCAAAAATCCACTTATATAGCTGGATTTAACGGACTCTGTTATATACCTTTCTCTAGCTTCTCCTGTCTCTTCATAGTAGTAAGAAATATAGGTTTTACTATGATAAACAAGGGCTTCAAACGCTAATAAATACATTTCTTTAGCTAATTCCAAGTCTTTCTCTAACCCGTAAAAGACTATTTTAGATTTTCTTTTATGCTCCCCATCTAACGTTTTATTTCTCCAAAAAACTTTCACTCTAAAATTTTCACCAATAATGGAAGATAGCTGCCTTTCCCACCAAAACATCTTTTTAAAAATAGTTACACTTTCTTCGTTTATCTCTTCAGATATTAAAGTATCTTCAACATCACTCTTGTTTATTCCATACTCAATCATTAGTTTTTGCGCTAACACGAATGCTGACTGGCATTCTTCATCATTTTTTTGATCGTTTGCAATTGCTAGTAATCCTTTAACTTTTTTTACTATTTTAGAATATTTATTTTTCATTTTTTCACATTCCTCCCAATTATTTTAAGGATTAAAACTCTGGTTAGTTACGTACCCTTCAATGGACCAAATTCCAACATTTTCATCCTTAGCAATCTGCTCATATCCTTTGATTTCAGCTAGTTTGGTATCATTAGGACTACTAATATATGCGACACGTGCAAGTCCTTCAGAAACAAGTATATTTTGAATCAGTACGTTATCAACGTATACATAACACAAGGCTCGATCATATCTATCAGTTTTGTCGCCTTTATCAAACTCAATTTCTATTGTCGTTGCTTTGCTTAAGAGCTTATCCGTTAATTCACTGGCCTCTTTTCCAAATGGTTGTGGATCCACACCTCTTTTTACAGTTTCAGGAGTATCAATTAGTAAGAATCGAGATTTGAATTCATGACCATTCAATTCAAATCGTGCAGTATCTCCATCTATTTTCTTACTATAGTCAACCCGAATCCTTTTACTTTTTGGTAACACTGAAAAATTACTTCCAGTAAACTGACTTGTATTTACCTCTTGATTGCTGGTATCACTTTTAGCAACATCAATTACGTTTATTTCATTCTGGCTTAGCTCTAAATCCGCACATCCCGTTAAAAACAGTAAACAGATCCCAACAAAAAATAATTTGTTTTTCAATTTATTTCCTCCTCTTCCTTTTTGTATAATATAGTTTCAAATAAACATGAAACATTTCCATATATCTTAATACAAGCGCCTGATATCAACTCTTCACTATCAATTGGAATAAAGACTGAAGGATTTACTAGTTCGTAACTACCTCCATGCGCTTCGACAAATGCTCTAATTTTATTTAGTTTACTTGGCAATGATTTTTTCATCTTTCCATTTAATACGTAATATTCATTAGGTCTTTCTTCGTTGATAATTAGATTTGCTTCAATTAAAGTTTGCATGTACTTTGGAATCCTGATTAAACCTGCTATTGTCACCATTTAACACTCCTCCTTTGGTGTTAAATATCACTTTCTTCATTCTTCAAATCTTTTCTAACCGCTTTTGCTAAATTGATCACTTCAATAATTTCAGTAATAGTCATGTTAATTCCTCCTTAGTTAGATATCTATATCTATTTGAGTGTTGTATTTTGCATCGAGTAATATTTATTCGTTTTAATAATTCTTTTAGTCTGTGTAGTTTCATTTTTTGGATGAACCTGAACCTTTTTAGTAAATACCATTTTGGCTTTTTTCATTCCACTTTCAATCAAAAAACTGACAATTAATGAACTTACTAAAGGTAATATGAAAAGTACAATCCCAAACATTGCTCCGTTGTTCATAAAATCATTCCTCCTATTATTGTTTGTTTGTGCAAAAAAATGGTATAATTAACAAAATCGTTTTTACGATTGTTGTTTGTTTTAGCGCTAAGAGCCCTTTACTCTTAGTGCTTTTCTTTCTTTGTATATCCATCTTACCATACTAAGATAGATATGTAAACATCATAGCAATCTTGATATGCAATTTATTTTATGCTATATTTAAATAGAGGTGAGCAGCATGGATAAATCAGAAGTTTTAGACTGGATGAAGAAGAATTTAGTTGGGAAAAATGAAGCATTAAAATATACGAACCAAAGTAAAAGCGCGTTTAGTCAATCTGTTAGAACAGGTATGATCACACCATTTTTTGAAGCTGATTCTGAGTATACTTCAGGTAAAATCAGATTATATTATGTCCCTGATTTAATTGAATATGGAAAAAATAAAAGAGTTTTCACACCAAAAAACAAGGAGTCAGATAAATAATTCTGATTTCTTTTTTTATATCCGTTTCTTCTATTAAAAAGTAGTAGTAAATTAATTCATGATCATTCGGGTAGAGGATTCACTAGCAACTAAATCTTCAATCATTGTTCTAATGTACTTATTATCTACACGTTTAGGAATAGATCCCATGCGCTCAAATAGAATTGACTCAATTACAGTACATAATTTTTTTGCTTTAATAAAAGCTTCAGTAGGAGTGTTTACTTTATGCTGGTACTGTTCATTTCTGGCCCTTCTAGCCACTCTAAGTGCGTAAACCAGGTATAATGTCTTTTCTTTTAATAGTTGCTGCGTTGTCATTTTTAAAATCTCATTGGTTTCAAAAGGAATTTCTTCAATTAAGTTACTTTGTCTTTTTCCATCATGCTGCACGTCTTCACTGGTAAATTGGATTTGACAAAAAGTACAAAAATTCGATGGATCCAATTCTGATCCACAATATTTACATGTATTCATAAATATCCTCCTCATTTGCCTTACGGCTTTATTCGTTTATCAAAAAGTAACAAAACATAGTTTTCTCCAGTTCCTCAACCTTATTTACGTAAGGCCTTTTGTAGACTTCTTTTCAATCTTTTTATTTTTTTGTTTTGTTGCAGATATCAAATGCACAACTTCATTCAACTGTTTTAATGAAAAAGCGCGCTTTTGGCAGTTGCCAATAGCGTCTGTAGTCAATAGAGTGAAGCGTTAAGAGAATGACCGAAGTCGAAGACTCAACAAGGGAAAGAACGTCTATTGATTACAGTTTAGCTTTAGTATGTAACTGAATTTATTTTAGTTACATACTTTCCATTGTGTTTTTCACATTTTAAGGTGAAAAAACTTTTTATTTTACAAAAGAATGTAAGGATTCGTTATAAATACGAATCCTTGCATCGCCTTTTTTCACTGTCTTAAAAAATTAATACTTATAACAAAAACGACTGTAAGTAATATTTTCTTCAATCCAATTCAACTGTTTTTGATTTAATGGGATAAACTCCCCATCGCTATTGCTTCCGACCATTAAAAAATTCCCCGCAATTTTTTTGTTTTCACCACAAATTGTGATAGTAGAAACATAATTAGACCATTTCAGTAATCCTTCATCATCCACAATGATATCTATTGAGTGCTCTAAGCGTATAATGTCAATTAAACTAACATTCAATAATTTGTAACAAAAATCTAAAGTGATTTCAGAAGGTAATTTCATTGTTTCTTGTCTTACCATCCCATTTTGAGCTGTAAAAACAATTCCATAATTTTCTATGATTTTAAATTTATCTACCCCTTCATAAAGTGCTAACTGCTTTCCGTTATCCCATTTAACGTGAATTCCGCCTATATCATCAACTTTAGAAACGGTGCCCTTCTCTTCCGTCAAGTCAACCATTTTATCCTCCAATTTTTGGACGAGTATTCTAGTACCTACTGGATATTTTTCCTTTATTTCTTGAACTTTTTCAATGGATAGTGTCATTTTTTTATCTCCTCTTTTTTATAATTAGATTTTTTTAAAGATAGTTTCTCTTAATTAAAGTTTTTCATCCGTTTGATTTCCTTCTACTCGTAGCTTTTCAATAAAACCATTTACACCGAATTCTTTTACGTCCGAATAAATTGAAATGAGTTCTTTTGAAAGATAAGTCCCATAAGTCTTTTTGTTCGTATCAAATTCTTTCCAAGTGAAATCTAAAGCAGTGTGTTCAATTGGCTTAATTTTTGAAACAGTTAAGCCAGTGTCTACAGCAACCAATGCCTTGAAAAATAATTTTTCATTTTCGCTAATTAAAGACTTAATTGTTTTAATGTATGGATCCAATAACGCAACCTCCACACTATCTTCAATTAGTTCAGTTATTTGCTTTGCTAGTAGGCTTTTGTAGTGCTTTTTTGGAACTCTTGTTTCCTCAAATAAATACGTCATATTCTCAATTTCCTGTGCCATTTTATCCAAAGGAAATCTTGAAAATTCGTCATGATAATTTGTCATTTTTTACCTCCTACAATAAATAGATTCATCAGCAAGTTTTCACATCCATTCCGGACGTTGTAGACTTCTTTTCAATCTTTTTATTTTTTTGTTTTGTTGACGCAAATTATCCATCGAATAAAAGGGAAACAACACTTAGAAGCGGTTAGAATTTAATATTCTTACCGCTTTTTAAATTATTTTTCCAAGTGTCTTTTTACTTGGTAAAAAAATTGCCAGTGGTTTGCACCCTTTAAGGGACTTAATTCATTTATGAATTTTAGTTCCTTATGAGAATGGTAATGTAGCTAAAACAAATCAAAAAAGAGAGAAAAGCAGTCGGAACGACTGTAAGTGAGAAGCGAATGTATATGAGCTTCTCTTTTCATCCGCGCCTAGCACATTGGTGGTAGGAGAAATTCTTCAGAATTTCTAGCGGTTTGAAGTTGTCGTCCGGACAACTTCATTCTTATGCTTTAATAAAAAGCGCGCTTTTGTGCTTTGCCAAAAGGGTCTGTTGTCAATAGAGCGAAGCGGAAAGAAAAGTGGCCGCAGTCGCAGACTCAACAAGGCCACGATCGACTATTGACTACAGTTTAGCTTTAGTAGTTGGCTATTTATAGCCAACTACTTTCCATTAGAACTTATTTGGCTGGATTCTTTTACCAGCCAAATAAAATAAAAGAGCCCACATCATTTGGTGGGCTCGGCTAAAAATTGTTCAGCGACAAAAGAATCCATCCGCAAGCTGAACAATTTTTTTGTCATTAGAGTAAAGAAAAAGAGTAGATTTTCATCTACCCTTTTTCTTTACTGATTATTTCTCTTTGTAATATCCATTTTTTACTTCTTCAAAGAAATAAAGGAGCATTGTATCATAGTTGATAATCATGTAATTAGTTTCGTTTTCTTTATTTCTTTTTTCCATCAGCTCTTTAATTTTTTCTTGGACCTCACTATTTTTGTTAAAATAGTGAGCCAAGCCTTCGTTATCTAATTCATTTAAATGAACCTTTTCCACTCAATCCCTCATTTCTAATTCGTTAATTGCATTTGTTTGTATTCTGGAAACTCTTCACTCATAAATTGGTCTGCTTCTTTATTTTTCTTGATTTCTTCATCTGTCGGGATCCAATTTTTTTGTTGTCCGCAATACACATTAAATTGAGCTAACAAGTCTAAATCTTTAAACCATAAGTGAATCGTTCCTTTTTTGAACATTTTAAATCTGAGAATTTCGTTTTCGTAATCACCAGTTGCATTTGTTTGAAATTCTTCATCAAAATGAGGATTTAAAAACTTAAACATTTTCATTAAATCTGTAATGAAACTCCGCACTTGGTAGTCAATCGAATCAAAATGAGTATCTTCATTTTTATCATACGTGTAAATATTAAATCCATTGTATGTCATTGGATAAACCACTTTGTTATTTATTTTAAATGCGCTATTACCAGACCAACCATTGTAATAGTGAATATTTTTACTATACTCATTATTATGGTATCGGGTAATATTGTCAAATATATCCACACAACTATCAAGGATAATATTTTCTTGATTTTGAATCAATGCCATTAACATAAAGTGAATGTTTTTTCTGTTGATTTCCAGTGAAGCTACATTTGTAATATATTTGGCTATTTGACTCGCTCCATGATTGGTGAGTTTTTTTCTAAACTCTTCCGTCTGTAAAATTTCAGTCCAGTAGCTATTTCTTAAATTCCGTATATCCTCATTAATATCATTCTTAGTATACCCACCAGAAAACAAACCCATTCTGTTCACCCTAGATTCAGATACTAATGATTCCAAGTATTTAAGTGATGCACTTACTCTGTATTTTTCTTTTACTAATGCAACATGAAGCTCGTACTGCTTAATTAATACTTCAATATCTTTTACCCTTTTTTCTATTTCGTTTTCATTAAGTTTTGTCGATAATAAGTTTTCAAATGAACTCCCATGAACTTTTTCTAAATCAGTCTTATAAATTTTATCAAACGTGTACTTTACCTTTTTCAATACCGTATTAACAGTTAGTTTTATTAAGGCACATTTTACTTTAGTTTGTTTTTCAGCTTCTAAAAATAAATCATCATAATAAACGATACTTGCACCGTATCTGTCAAGTAGTGCAACTAAATGCTGTCTCTCTTTAGAATATGGGTTTAGAATTGTCTCCGCATTAATTAGCGCTCTTATATCACAGGTTAGATACGTTTGCTTTTCAGCTAATTTTATCGCTTTTAATAAGTGATATTCTCCCCCTGAAAAAGGGGGATTCATTATAATTGCATCGTATTCTGTATTTGTCTCAAAATTTAGAAAATCATCATCCACTAAATTGTAATTTTTCCCTTGTAATATGCTACAAAGTTCGGGGTCCTTTTCAATTACATCAAGCGTGTACTCGTTTCTACCTCGATTTAAGAACTTTTCTTTTATGCCATCTGCTAAATCTCCTTTTCCGGCACTTGGTTCTAGAACTACACCCACTGAGTGTAATTTTTCGGTCAATAACTCCACTACTTTTTTTGGGCTTGGATAAAAATCTTTATTAAACATTTAAATTCCTACTTTCCAGTTTATATTTTTTTGTGATAATCTTCTAATTCAATCAGTTCATAAGAGTTTTATTTTCAATAATATAGTGAGTTTGGTATCTTTCAGCAATCGTTATAAAAAACTCATCATCGTCATTGTGGAACTCGTATTCTTCTCCATTTTCAAAAGCTTTAAATAACTCTTGAGTGAGTCGGTTTAGACAGAAAGTTACTGCATTGATTTTATCTTTAAAAATCATTGCTTCTTGTGTTTCTAAACCTTCAGATACTCCTTCATCTAGAAACTCAATTGTTACCAGATAAACATTTTGTTCGGTGCTCATTGGTTTGGAACCATTCATTTTTTGTTCAGTATCACCAGAATTTTCTTGGTAAAAACGATAATCAGGTACATCTACTTCACATATAAGAGCATCCAAGAAATTGAAAACAGTTAAAAATTTATCAATAGCCAAAGTAAGTGGATGAGTTCGAGAAAAATTGTCACAATATTCAGAAGGTGTTTCTTCAAGTTGAACTTGCATTCTGTTTTTGGCTTTTCTTATTAAACTCATTGTTTCTGTACCAATTTCTTCTAGTCTTTTAATTTGCGTTTCTGTTTTAATCATGTGTAATTCTCTCCCTTTTTAATCGATATTTTTTAAATTTAAATCAACTCTATCGTTCAATTCATCAACCTTGCAAAATGGCTGAATATCAATTGAGTTTTCATAAGCAAAGATTGGTTTTTCTTTATTCGCAACTTTTTCTAACTCACTTATCATGTCAGCGACGGTATGAATTACCACGTAAAAACCTCCTATAAACTTCTTTTCAATCTTTTATTTTTTTTGTTTTGTTGACGCAAATAATCCATCGAGTAAAAATCGAGCAAGACTTAGAAACGCTAGAATTCTAATTCTTAGCGTTTTTTAAATTATTTTTAAAGTGTCTCTTTACTTTCAAAATAATTGCGAGTCTTTCGACTATTTTAAGGAACAGCATTCGTTTATGAATGCTAGTTACTTACGACGATGGTAGTGTAGCTAAACAAATCAAAAAAGAAAGAAAATAGGTTTAGATCTAAAATTGCGAATCGGTAAGGAGTGAAACGACTCGTTTTACCGAGAGCTGCTTTTCCGCGACTAGCGCACTGGCGCTAGTAGGAATTCTTTTGAATTTCTAGCGGTTTGAAGTTGTCACGATGACAACTTCATTCAAATGTTTTAATAGTGAAGCGCGTTAGGCATTGCCTAACAAAGCAGCTGTCAATAGAGCGTAGCTATAAAAGGAGACGCAGGAATCGAAGATTCTATGACTAAGGCGACTTGTCTATTGAACAGCTGGGCTAGCTTCAGTAGTTGTCCAACTTTGTTGTGACAACTACTATCCATAGAACTTTTTGTTTTGAAAAAAAAAGAAGGCTTTCGCCTTCTTTCATTTTCAAAACTCATTTTCTATTATCTGAATGACTGTTATCCCACTTTCAACTAACCAACCTAGCTCATCTTCAAATGTTGACTCCACCTGTTTAATTTTTTCTTCATCTACTTCAAAAATAACCATTTTTTTCATAGCTTCACCCGCTTATTTGAATCACCGTATAAGAGTTCCATAATCCCTTTGGAATAATTCGTGTCAAACCAATGCCATATTTCCGTTCTAGCCGTACCTTCGGCAAAAATATGATAACTACTCGCAAGCTTCATTTCCCCATCCTCAGCCTCATCAAATGGCACATTTGACATATTATCCCATAATACCTCAACAACTGAATCTGATAGAAATAAAGAATTTTTTCGTCTCCATTCGTCTTCAAGTGATTCTACCCAATCACTTGTATATTCTAATAAAAAATCTGTTAGTTCTAATTTCATATCAGAATTGTCTGCTAGCCAGCTTTCAACAAACACCCTTTCAAAAGCTACTTTCGTGCACAAACCACCAATTTCTTTTTCTAACACCACTGGATTTACAATCATCTTATTTCCTCCTCTAATTTTTAATCTGTTTTTTTATTTTTTCAAGTTCTTCCTTCACGCTCTTATTTTCATCTTGAACTGATAACAACTGATTAATTACGTTAAAATCTTTTGTATAGTTTTCATAATTGGACTCCCTTATAATTTCATCGTATGTTATCACCTTACCGTCAACTTTAATTTCTGCATATTTTTCGGAATAATCCAAGTTTAAAATCCCCATATTTACAATGTTTTCAATTGTTTCTAAAATTTTGTTCCCTTGAAATGTATAGGCACCAATGTCTTTGTCATCATCATATGTGTCTAAGATGTAAAAACTTGTATCATCCACTTTTTGACCATTTTCATCTACCATACTTCCAGTTTCAATTTTCATATTCTTTCCAGTAATCAAGATATACCCTACACCTTCTAAAGCTAAATCCAGCTTATCTTGACTAGTGTGTTGTATCTCATCACCAAAGTAATAATTTGTTTTAAGTGGATACTCGTTTAAATACGTATACTTTTTTTCTACCGTCATTTCACTTTCACTTTTTTTTTCCAGTTTTATTGTTGTTTCTCTTTTATTTGATTCTTTTGTAAATTCCTTTAGTTCCACATCCGTCATTTCAACAATCTTGCTCTTAGCAATTTTTTTTAGTTCTTCTCTCTCTCCTTTGGAAATTAAAATTTTTAATTCTTTTTTTGCTCTTGAGATTTCTTTTTTCACCTCTTTTTCATTCGTTACAACAATTTTCCTTTTTTTTGCATTTTTAACTTCTAACATCACCAGTTTCATCGTTTCTAAATATTTTTGAAGGGATTTTACCGTTGAATAAGATGAGTGTGATACAATATAAGGATTTCGCCAGTCTCTACCAGCATAGTAAATGTCTTCTCCCCTCGCTTGAAATGAATCTGATACCTCTATACGTGAGCAACTTCTTTCTTTTTCTTCTTTAGGAATCTTAACTGTTGCGCTACCTTTTACTATGTCAATCTCCAAATATTTACTCATTTCCAATCCCTCCAACGGTTTAGTTTTTATTAAAGTAGTTCGACTTTATACCTTCCATTTCACTCTTTCAATTTACGATTATTCATTACCTTATCGGGTCTATTGCCCTTAAGTCGTAGTAAGAAATGTCTTCATCACTCAAAGGGCTCTCATAAGCCACTGCACCGTAATTTCTTCCTTTACTATTAACTCTGTTTATTTCCCAATCAATTTGACCTTTTGGCTGAGTACCAATTGAGTACCCTCTTTGTAATAACTCGTACCAAAATATTTCATTTTCTTTATTTAATTCTTGTGTAATATCCATCATTATTACTCCTTTTAATTTCCAATATTTAGATAAAATATACGTACCAAGAAGGGCTCTGTATAACACCGCCACAATTGATAGATTCTTTTTTACATTTGAACCCAAGCTTTATTAATTCTTCGGCAAACGCGTCTTGCTTTTCATCGTGATAAAATATTTTTCCAATAGTCGGCGCTGGTACAACTATCTTGATTTTTCCATTGTTAACAGCTTGTAAAACCTCTTTTTCAAATTCCATTAGCGCCTTACTCAAATCATCTTTAATTCCATTTTCAAGTGTTTTTCTTTTTAATTGCTTTGGTGTAATCATTCTATCCACTCCAATCATATTTTATCCGTGTAACGCAACGAACCAATTATTAAACTGGTATTTGTTGTAACTTTCTGCTTGCTCTTTAAACCCATCATCAGCAAGTTTTTTTAACTCATTTTCGGTTTCTAACTCAGACTCTCCATAGAAAAAAATTGAGTTATCACAGTATCTAATTAATTCTTCAATCGTTGTATACCCATTTAATTCTTCTACTTCCTTGTATTTAATTACCTCCGCTGATTGATAATTGTTAAACCCCATGAGATTCCCTCCTACATAATTATTAAAAATAAGTTGATTTTGGCCCGTTGTAGACTTCTTTTCAATCTTTATTTTTTTGATTTGTTGAAGACCAATTTCCAGCAAAGTTAGAACTGAACAAGAGTTAGAGACGCTTAAGGATTTTCCTTAGCGTCTCTTAAAATAATTAGATCAGAATCTCTTCCCTGGTCTAATTAATTCTTCTCTTGTGATAGTTATACGAAACCACATTGTCTTTTTAATGTGTGTTGAGTCTGAAGATGGTAGGGTGTGTAGACAAAGCGAAAAAGATTAAAAGTAGTCGGAACGACTACCGTCTTTTAGAAGCTTGCTACCAGGGTAGCAGCTTCTTTGTTTACCGCGACTGGCACATTAGTGGCAGAAGAAATTCCAATGAATTTCTAGCGGCATAAAGTTGTCGGATGACAACTTTATTCAAATGGTTTTAATAAAGAGGCGTGTAGTTATGCTTTGCATAACACATCAGGTGTCAATAGAGCAAAGCGAAAAAGGCCGGTATTCGTAGTCGCAGACTCTACAAGAATACCAACTGTCTATTGAGCAGCTGTTTAGCATCAGGAATTGAAGTAAACCTTACGACAATTCCTTACCATCTTTTAAATACAAAAAAACTAATATGCTAACGCACATTAGTTTTTTTTGAATCAATTTTATCTAATAAGCTTTGAAAATTATTAATCTCTTCATTCCCTCTGTATACAATAAAATTCTCTCGAAAAATTTTTCTTTTCTTCTCTGAATCAATTGAACGCACAAAATATTTTTTCAAGTTGTCTCTGTATATATCTGGACAATCGAAATGTTGGCCGTCATCAATATCAACTGAATCACCAAAAAAGGAACTTCCCATTAATTCAACTCCTAATCCAATTCCTTTTTTTATTTCAAGTGAATTTACTAATACAACTAACAACTCATCTAAACTCAATTGTGCCCTAAGTATACCTATATACAACATTCTTTCATCTTCATTAATAATTCCGTTTTCAAATCTATCATTTATTACTTTAATTAATCTGTGTAGAATACGAAAATAAGTTCCTACTTCGGAATACGAATTCTTGTACTCATCTCTTATATCATCAAAAGTGTGACCAATAGCTATTTTATACTTTTTAATATTTTTTTCACATTGTTTTATATCTGTTTCATTTGTTATTCTTAAATAATTTGGACATTGTTTTGAATAATACTCATTTTCCAAGAGCCTTTCATCTGGATAACTTTTATTTATATCAATTACTTGTAATTGATATACAACAGTGTCTAATTTTGATTTTACACTTCTCCCAAGAGTTTGCAAACTAGCTTTAGATTTTTCCTGCTCTTGTTTAAACAAACCTAATAAGTTATAAAAATCTTTACTCATCGAGTCCTTTCCTAAATTTTCACTATTCAATTTCTGTACATTAATTGTATTTAAAAATAAAATCATCGTTAAAATGGGGGTAGTGATTAACAATACCAATTTAAGGGTCTCTATAATTTGAATACTTTTAAGTCTATTCAAATCTTTAGATTTAACATCCTGAATTCTGACAAAATCAAAATTCCATGTAATACACCAATATATGCCTAAAATAATTAATACAATTAAAAGTGTGATTTGTATAAACATAGGTATTCTTTTAAAAAAACTCATTTTATTTCGTATCCAGTTCCATTTAACTTTTATGTTCAACTTTACCAAACCTATCTACACCTTTCATTCATAAATATAATTTTTTTAAATTTCAAACTCTTCTTCTTTCCCACCATGTCCTTTTCGTCTCTTTTTCTTTGTCTTATAATATTTTTTCTCATCTGCACCTCGTCCAATTTGGTCTAACAAGGATCCTAAAGCTTGGCCACCTTGAGTAGTAGTTTCCTTTTGTTCATTATTAAATTCGATTTCTTCTTTTTCTTTTACTTTGAACCTGAATTTATCTGCTAACGAGTCTTTTTCTTTAGTAAATACTTTTTCATTAGGACCATAAAGATTTTCATTTTTAACTAGCTTGTCCATAGATACACCTGCATAAATTTGGACGTTTTCGATTAAGCTTAAGTTATCCTCAATCCCGTCTTCCGACTCAATCTCATCAATGAGAGCTTCTACTATCTCTTTACATAGATACACTTTTTCACGAGCATACTCACGTTGTTCAACTTGATCTCGCAAACTTCCCTGAACTCGGTCTGCAATTCCAGCCTCCTGTTTTTCATCAAGCAGCAAGCTAATATTTTTGTTAAAGTAACGATAATTTCCAAGTTCTTTATTCATTAAGCTGTTAAATTGTTTTACATCATCATAAACTGATCGGTCTTCTTCCAGTAAAGAAACTTGTTTGGCTATTGATACTTGTTCGCTGTAATCTTTGGCCGGATTTATTTTCTGTCCGTACTTAATGAATTCTTCAACGGCTACAAATTTAGACTCCGGACTCTCAAAGTTTGCAAGCATTTCTGGATTGGATCCATAAATTTGTTTAAAGGTAGCATCGTATTTTTTTGATTCTCTGTCTAATACTAGTTCCGCTTGGCCAACTAATTTAAGTCTAGATCCAACTTCACCTTCTAATTTTGTTTTGCTAGAATTGTACTCTTGAATCTTTTGTTTTACATAAGAATTGTATTCATCCGGTCTCATACCAACTGCATTAGCGAACCCTTTCCCTTTATCATGTTCAAATTCTCCACGTAGAAGACGATTCATGTAATACCCTTCAGCTTCTTTATTTAGTGTCATTTTCACAATACGATCATGCCACGGCCCATATTTCAATTCGTTATAGGCAAGTTTTGCTACACCAAGATCAACTGTCGTCTTAGCTCGTTTTTTAATGGCTCTATAGGCTTCTCTTTCCTCATCTGTGAGTGGATTCACTCGATCACAGTTTTGTAAGAACTCTTTCGTTAATGGCTGTCCTAGCTTACGATAATTTAAATCATCCATCATTTTACTAACAGTTTCTTCTTTTTTATTCGTTTCGGCCGTCAATTGATTGTATTCTTTAATTTTTTGATTTAACTTTCCTATGTCCGTAAATGGTTTGTATTCTTTCCCTTCAGTCTTTGCTGCTTCAGCTGCTTTAAACTCAAGATAAAAATTCTCACGGCTCATTCTTCTTTCCGCAACAATCTCTTTCCCTTGATCTTCAAAACTGCTAGAGCTAAATTTCAAATTAATATTTTCATTTTCCATCATAAGGTTTAATTCGTTAGCCCAATTCTTTCGCCACATCAATACATTTGATCGATTGTCCCAATCACTTGTTTTTACGGACATTGTTTTTGGCTTGCCATTTTCTTTTAACACAATATTTCCATCTTGATCTTTAACCTTTTTACGTACACTCTTAGGCGCCCAATTGCCTTGGTCATCAAAAGGTCTCATCGTACAGTAAATGTGAGCGTGTGGATTATGAGAGTGATCTCTATGTATATTTACATCCGCAACCATACCTTTATTTACAAAATTTTCTTGTACGTATTTAGTTAATAGTTCTTGCTGCTTCTCTTCAGATAATTCTACAGGCAAGGCAATTAAAAACAATCTTTGCATTTGGGCTTTTTCATGAACCTCTACTTTTTCAACTTCATTCCATAATCGTTCTCTATCACTAGCCCAATCTGGAGCATTTTTCGGCGTCATGATATAGGAAACTGGAGCAACCGAATGAGGTCTATACGAACGAGTACGACCATCCCTTTCGCTAAACAACTTTTGATCAGACACGTAAGCAGCACCAGCAATAGCTGAATGATCTCTTCTATTTTTGATTTCTACACGAAACATAAAATACCCTTCACCTGTTGACGCTGTAGCCATGTTCTAACCCTCTTTTCTGATTTTTATAAGAAGCCCCTGCGGGAAAAGACGTACATCCACAAGGAGGTGCTGTCGCACGAATGACACGAACATCGAAGATGTGCGTATAAATGAGCACTACGTCCTGACGTCCTAGTGACCATTATACAGATTTTTACTCCATTTATCAATTTAAACTTGATTTCGACTAAAGTTTACCTTATAATTCAAGATGATTAGAACTAGAATAAAAAAACTTTAGCTTTCAAAACAATTTGAAATAATAAAGGGGTTTTATTAATGGCAAACGTAAGCAAAACAGATTTAAACAAGCTCGCTCAAATTGAGCAGCAATTAAAAGAGGCTGAAAAGCTTAGGCAGCAACTAGAAACGAAAATTTTTACTGAAATCGGCAAAGAGGTTTTCACTAATTGGAAGATGCCCGAGTATCCCGCATCGTTAACTCAAACGATTAAGGACTTAACAGATAAGGCAAATTCTAAAATGAGTCATTACGATGATCTTGAACGTGCCAAGTACGCTCGAAACAAAGAAGAAACTCAATCTTCTAACTAATATTTTTCAAAGCAAGAGCATATTTCTTTTAGAAAAGTTGTGAGTATTCAATGTCAAAAGAATTAAGTGAAAGCGACAAGGAGTTTTTAAAGGCCTATAAAGCGTTGCGTAAGGCTCAACAAAAACAAGAGAGACTTAAGTCTCAATTCACCCGTGAAAGGGAAAAAGAACGACGTATACGCGCTAGGAGACTGATTGAAAAAGGAGCATTACTTGAAAAGTATTTCGAGGCATATGAACTTTCGATTGAAGAAACCGAAGAACTTTTAAAAACATTCTCTGACTATGTTAATGAAAAAAAACCAAATAGGTTTAAAAAAAATTAACATGGAAATGAGGAAATCAAATGAACAATTCTCAAGAAGTCAACGAAATAATCGACAATTTACTTTTAATGTTTTATAACAATGTACGCATGATTGCAGAAAAAGCACAGGTCAAAGAAGAATTAAAAAAAAGATCGTCTTCTGAAAAAGAGGATCCTGATTTGATAAAAGCAGATTTACTCAAAGAAATCCAATCTAATTCATATGAGGATAATTTAGAGGAGTATAAAAAACTTGAAACTAATATCATTGGATATGAATTAGCTGAAACAGCCCAGGGAATTCTTCCTGATACTGAGGAGTCGGATTATCTAATGTATAAATTCAAAAGGGATATTTATCTTGAAGAACTTGGATTAACTCTTGAGGAGCAACTAGAAATCCGTCAAGACATTCTTGATTCATTTCATTCGCCAAACATTCCATCAAATTTGGTAGCTGCATTAGCAAATAGCAACCAAAATGAATTGGATAAATTGTCAAAAAGCTTAGAGGCTCTTTCCACCCCACTTGCAAAAGAAATTATGGATGAAATCCAAAAAAGTTCTAACCTTACATCTGATCTTGTTGATACCGTTAAACAAGAAATTTCTCAAGGGTTCTCTGTATTGGAAGAGGTTTATCTAGACGAGGATGAAGTACTTGATGAGATAGTCGCGGAAATTGTTGAAGAAGAAAAAGAAGAGGAAGAAGAACTGGAAGAAGAAATTGAATTGAATTAATTAAAAAAAGAACTATGACTTTCACCTGACTATTGTGAAAGACGTAGTTCTTTTTCATACCTAAGCTTCTCTATTGCTCACTAGATTTATATTTTGTAGATCGTCCTTGCCCCACTTTTTCAATTTTTAATTTATCTTGCAATTCAGCTAACGCCCTTTCAATAGTTCGCTGACTGATATCAGGTAACAACGTTTGTAAATCAGAACGACTTAATGGTTCAAACGATTTATTAAGCTCTTCTAACACTCTCTCAGCTGTTGTCATTTCTTTATTGATAATGACTTCAAATCTTTCTGAAAAGTCTTCATAGGCTTTTAAAATGATTCCTAACAGATAACGAACAAACGGTGTGTAATCTTGTTTATTTTCTATCCAACCTACCGAACTTGCTTGCAATGTCTCATAATAAGTTTGTTTCGATTTCTCAATTAACATTTCTATACTAATATACTTACCAACCAAATATCCTGATCGATATAGCAATAACAAAGTTAACAAGCGTGACATCCGACCATTACCATCACTAAATGGATGGATAGAAAGAAAATCTAATACAAAACATGGAATTAAAAGTAAAGGATCAATTTCTGATTTTTCAATTGCTTGAGTGTATTGTTCACACAATTCTTTCATCAAATTTTTAGTTAAATAAGCTGGTGCCGGAACAAATCTAACCCGTTCAGTTCCATCAAAATCTTTTTCCGTGATCACATTATCACTGATTTTGTATTTACCTTTGTAGCTCTTTGCCGAATAATTATATAGATTTTTATGAAGTGTTAACACATTATTCGGAACAATTTCAATATACTCATAACTATCATGAATAAGTTTTAAAACATCCCTATACCCTGCAATTTCTTCTTCATCACGGTTACGTGGTTTCACTTTTTCTTCTACAATTTGTTTTAAACGTCCGTCTGTAGTTGAGATACCTTCAATTTTATTTGATGCTTCAGTACTTTGAATCAATGCTAAATCCGTTAACTTGTTCAAAATATCTGGTTTAGTTTCAATATATAATTCTTGCTTTCCTTTATATTCATGTATTTTTGAGCTTGTTTTCAATAAATCGTGCGTAAGGGTTAAGTTTTCTAAATGGTTATATTCAAATTTTTTCACCGCCACTCACCTCTTTTCTCTGCCATTTTACACTAAATGGCGGTGAAAAACAAATAGTGGCGGTGTAAACTATCTATGTATGTATATAAAAAGTGAGTTGAATGGCCGACCCACTTTTTTATATCCGATTTTTTCAATTTAACTCTCAATTTTATATCCACCAGAAGAAAAATAAACTGCATTCATTTTGTTTTCTTTGCAATAGGAAGTAATTTCTTGAATAAAATTAACCTCCGTAACCGTTTGATATTCCTTTTTTGTAAAACAATCATTAAGCAACATTCCACCATAATCTTTTGAAGCCACCTTATTTCTTTCTAATACTTTATAGGAAATTATTTTCAAGTTCATAGGTTTTGTTGTTTTATTATCTTGGTACTGGATAATAAATTTACCTAGCATGCAATCAAATTTAACTTTCTTTTTATTATACGCTGCCTGTTTTGCTAGTTTGATTCCTACATTGGTCTTAGTTGCTGCTGACTCATCAAATACTGTTAAATTAAGTGAAAAATCAACCACTATTTCAAAATCGATGTCATAATAAAATTTTTCTACGTAATGATACGTTTTTTGTTTTACTTGGTTCACTTCAATGATCCCCCTCTTTAAACTTCTTTTGATTTTGATTTTCTGGACTTGAATAACAAAAAGATTGAGGTGCAAAAGAAAGTGTTGAATCAAATTCATTAATTTCAAGTGGTGTATTATATTCCTTAAATTCACTTATCTTGAGTGCATAGGCTTTGCTTGCTTCTTGGAAATAAGTTAAATATTTTTTCTTACTAATCCCAGCAAAATCCTTAGTTGCCTCCCACAAATTTAATGGCGACTCTTCAATAATCTTTTCGACCTTGAACTCACCAATTATTTTTCCAACTGGTTTAGTTTCATAAATGACTACTGTAGATATATCTCCGCGTTTAAATATTTTTTTTCTAAACTCATATTTTTTTTCACCTGAAATTATTTTTTCTACAAATTCAGATTTAATTGATAGAATAACTTCCATTTATTTTTTACCCACTTTCATTTTCTAAATAAAAAAGAACAAAAACAAGAATGACTTCCTTGCCTTTGCTCTTTACATCGCTATATCTAATTTCACTAATCATTAAATACTAAAAATCGTTCCCTTTTTATTTTTTTTACTCGTTCATTATCAATGAAATTTTTCCAGCAAAAGGTTAGCTTTTTCCAGAGCTTCTGACAAGCTCTAATCGTTGCTATAACAGCGTTCTACTTTTTCAGTGAATACTGCGAAATTCTAGTAATTTTGGTCAATTGTAGTTAGTTTTGATTTAGTTTCAAACTGTTTTAACTAGAAAAATTGGGATATTTTGAAAATTTTAGTATGAAGTTGCGAGCTAGGTTAGATACTCAAAAAAAATTCTGAATTAACTTGTACTCAAGATAATCTTGCTGAGATATCTTGAGTATTTTGTTGCCATTATACTCCCTCAAAAATATCTAACGAATTTCAAAGAATATATTTCTAATTATTTCATTAATTCCTTTATCTTTAAATACTCAGCAATATTGTCATGATCTGGGAAAATAGTTTTTTGATTAATACCTAATCTATTCAAACTTCTAAATATCTTTTCTTTATCCGTTATAATAAACTCTACATCACTATCAACTTTTGAAAAGCCTATATAATCACTAGTCTCATTTGCTGCTCCTCTATAATGAGGCAGTTGGTAAAGAAATGTTCCCTCTTGTGATTTCATACGCTCAAATTTCACTGACGGTTGAATTGAAATTAATGGAAAAACAACATGTGATCCAACTTCATAGGGTATAGCAAATTGATTTAAAAAACTATCTACCATATTTCTGCTTTGCTGATTAATAGCTAATAAGATAATCACTGCAAGTCTATCTGACAAATATTGTTTATAATGGACTTCAAATATAGGATCTTTTCCTATTATTGAAATTGCAGTCCTAAATTTGTTACGATCTTTATTATGCTTAAAATCTATTTCGAAATATTTCAAAAAAATTTCCTCAAAATTTTGGGCATATGACTCTAGATTTTCGTATTCTTGTGACTTAAACTCTCGTAATATTTGGGCAAAAGTTGAATCAACTTCAATTCCAATATATTTTCTTTGATACAAAACACTATCCTTTAACATAATTGCTTCTAAATTTTCAATACATTTAAATAATAGCTCATGTTTAGTTTCAATGGATTGATTTTTTATTTTCACTAAAATTTGATATGTAAATTCATTATCTAAAAAGAAAGAATTTAAAGTCATATCTTCTTTATTCTCAAAATCAGACATATCAATGAATCTTTCTTTGTTAAAAACATGAACTTTACATGTGTTTTCCTGATAATTAGAAGAGCATGCAAAATAGAGTGCCACTAGTGGGCTAGATGTAATATCTATTAACGAAGTTGGTAATCCATGATGTTTTGAATATTGAAGAAAATTTTCTCTTTCAATTTCATTTAATTGATGTCCAACTTCACTATAATATTCTTTTAGCGTTTTTCTATAATCGATTCTTTGTCTCATTTCAGAAAAAGGAACATTATACTCTCTAAAAGCAGAAGCCGTTATTTCTGTAAACTGAGTACTCGATTCTCCTCTATAATAATAATTACCATCTAAAACTTCTATATTAGAAATATAGTCTTGAATGTTATTAATGTTGATTATCGACTTCATACTTTTATCCTTTCATCAATTAATTTTTATATAGTTTATGTTAACATATAAGTTTATGTAATAGCCAATTAGTTAAGTATTTATTCGTTATGAATACTTATATATTCTCTCCAATACGATTCAAACAAATCTGCATATTCAATAAATATTATCTGATATTTCGAAAATTTTCTGGAAGCTCAATTATGCGTTATAAGCAGTGATAACTTTCTGTTTTCCAACCATCTCTTACATGCAGTTCTTGCTAATAGTAACGTTCATTGTATATAACTCTACAGGCTGATATAATTTAGTTATTACTAGTTTTTAAAGGAGTGGAAACATGATAACCCCTGAAATGAACGATTTAATCGGATCATTAAGAGTTCATAATGGTGTTCTGATTATGGGCGCTGGAGCATCACTAAAAGCTGGAATGCCTCTATATGCACAATTTCCTATGATAATGTGGAGAGTTATAGATGAAAATCCAGTAATTAAAGAAGAATTTGGAGAAAACAAAGGTATCAGGGCTCGAGATATTATTGGTAATAAAACTGATAAACTTATGGAAGCGTTCCAATATGTTATTAAATATCCATCTGCAATTGATAGCTTTAAAAAATATTTTAACGCTACTACAGATATTCACAATCAGACTTCTTCAGATGTCCACAACAATATTTGTAAATTGATTCATGAAGGTGTTATCAAATTAGTTATTTCTTTAAACTGGGATGATCTTCTTGAAGTTTCTTGGACAAATCTTTATGGAACTGAAATTAATGGAGAAAAGCTACAATTAATAAAACCTCATGGTGACGTAAGAAATTTAGATGAAAAATGGACATTTCCGAACGAACCAGGCTATTTGAGTATTGAACACAAGAAGATTATTAGTGAACTATTGCATGATAATATCTACACTTTTTTAATTTTGGGATATTCTGAAAATGATGAAACAATTGTTGAAGAATTAATTGATCCAAAAGAAAATCAAAATTTATTTTTCAGAATTTCTCCTGGTAATCAGATAGACTTGGATGCAATGGATTCCACTCGCATCCTGGTAGAAAACTTGGTTGATAATACTAAAGATATCTGGCAACAAATAGATTATTCAAATCAGAATGGGATGGAGAGAGCATTATTGGGTTATCGACTTCTTCCCTCAGACGTTGAATCAAGTGCCAGACTACCTCAAATTAACTCGGCTCATTCAAAATTGAAACAGACCAATTATGTACTAATCGAAGCAGAACCAGGATGTGGTAAATCAATTACAGCTTATCAACTCGGTTATGATTATAAATATGAAAATTGGGAGATTTTCAAACTAGATAATTCTCTTAGGGAGGAAGAAATTCCTCTTCAAATATTTAAACCCAATCGCTATCAATCACTATTTATAATAGATGATGCCCAGCAATTTTCATTATCATTTATCGAAAGATGTATAAATTCGGTAAATAGTCATCGTAAAGTGATTATTACTCGAACAAAAACTCGAGATAATTTCTCTAGGGAAACTGTTACTATTGCAAAAAAAGATTCTATTGATGCAATTAAAGAACATTACCTAAAAAATTCAGAAATTCTAATTCCAATTTTAAACAATTACTACACTATTACAATTGGCAATTTGTATATGGATACTCCTCTTGAGAGATTAATTGAATTTGCATCAAAAGAAGAAACCCCTTGGCTTTTCAACTACAATCTATCTGAAGGATGGAAAAGACTACAAGAAAAGTTTTCGTTAATTCAAGAACACAATCGAAGTGATCTTCTTCTTGTCCTAATAGCAATTAAGCAAATTCTTCAATTGGATAAAGCTATAGAATATGGTTGGTTGAGAAATTCTATTTCTTCATTTCCAGATATAACAACTTCTCTAGATGATGCTCTTGATTTCTTAAAATTAGAGGAATGTATAATCCAAAATGAAGAAGGAATAAGAGTTCTGCATGTACAATTGGCATCTGAAATCGTCCTTTTATATTGCAAGACAGTTAATGGAGCAGAGTTGAAACAACTAGTTGAGTTTGTCCAAAATGATATTTTGAAATCGAAGCCTGACTTACTTGGATTAGTTTGGTTATCTAATTTCACTTCTAGTGGGCAATACGAAATAAGCAATCTCCTATACTCTGATAAATTATGTGTAGAGTTGATTCAGCGTTGTTTTAACGAACCCTCTCTAGACAGTAAGAAGAATTCATTGTTTCTTTTAGATAAAATTGACAGATATAACAAAGTTTACGGTTATAGCTATTTATTAAATGTTGAAAGAAATAACTTGAAATTCCTGATTGAGAATATAAACTCCGATTCACTTTATGCTGCTAGTAACTTATTAAATAATTTATACAATTTCAGCAGTAAAGAAAAAGAAAACTTTGTTTTAGAATTAAATTTTGATATTTTTTTCAAATTAGTAGGATCTATAGAGATTACTAATTCATTAGGATTAGGTCACTTCATGAATAGGGTTGCAATCGGTATGAAGAAAACATGGGTAAAGAATTTCAGTAATTCATTACCAAAACAAAACCTAATGGATATCATCAGTTCGGCTAATGTTGACCAATTCTGGTTAGTGGAAGATATTTGCACTTCTATTGCAATGATTAATTCAGAATTAGCTAATGAGTTTTTCCCACTCATGCTTGATAAATTGCTTAATTCTTTTCATTATTCTGTAACAAAAACTCTTGAACAAATTGATCCTTATGATATGTTCTGTCTCTTCTTTGGAAGACAACTTTTCGTAAAAAGCAAACTTACAAAAAGAACCAAAGAAAACTTACTAGAATTAACAAAAGGAATTGACTATAAAGATATTGTTTCAGCATTCAATAATAGTAAACCCAGAGATTGGAGAAATTTAGAACTACTCTTATACGATTTGAACAGAGTTGACAAAAAACTTGTAAAAAAGATAATTTTAGAAATCAATTTAGATTATATCGAAGATCAACTTGATGGACTTTGGAGCACTCAACCAGATGATTTTTATATTGTAAGCTCACTAGCATACGCAAGACCCAAAGAAATTGCTGACCTACTATATAGACATAAAAATGAAATAAAATTCCTGAGACCTCCATACGTTTGTCTCAATGTGGATTTAACTGAAGAACTTCTTAAAAAAAATACAGAAGTAAGACTTTTTGAAAATGATCGTTCTTTTTGGGATGACGGTGCTGAAACCATTAAATTTTGTGGAAAAAAGCAAAAAGATCTCGGAATGCGTATATTAAACCAGAACAAAGAAAAGCTATCTGAAATATTCTTATTAATTGAACCAATAAATTGGGATGAATCATTTCTATTATTTTCAGAAATCGAAAAGTTTTATCCCGACTTCTTTAATCAACTTTCAAAAGACCTTGATTTACCTAATTTTCTCAAAACCAACAGGATGTATTTTTCTGAAAAGCACACAGGCACAATGAGATATGATAGTAATCGTTCATTTGAAAATGTAAGTGGCTTTAAAAAAATGCTCAACTTAGTTCTTCATAATACGGAACGCCAAGATTTAATAGAGGAACTTCGAAGAATATTAGATCTCATAATTACTGCCGAAAAAGAACTACCTAAAAAATACACTACGATATCTGTTGAAATATAGAATAAACAAGAAAAATTTAGTATCCTTTTATTTAGTAATCGCACCCTTAACTGTTGCGATTACTTTTTTATTTCTCACACTAAACAGATGATCCTCTAACTTACATTTATCATTGAAGGAGTTGAATCAAAACCCTTGTCCCCACCAATCAGAAACCCTTCTCTTAACCTAAAAAACAAAAATAACTCAAGGAGGAAAAGAAACAATGACAACTAAATATAAAAAGCATAAACTAGCCAACTATCTGGGATTGATAGTTATTATGGCTAGTTTTTTTGTAACTCCTATCACTACTCTTGCTGCTACCGTCAACTACACAAGAATTGCTGATTACGTTTCTACTTGGTATTTAGCAAATCCTGCTGGTCTTCACTGGACAGATGATGGTGTTCACATGATTAAAGCAGAGGGTGAATCTGCCTTCTGTATTGAACACGGTACCATTTTGAACGGTGGTTCTGGTTTTGATCCATCTGAACTCACAATTGCTGAAAAAGACCGTTTATCTCTGATCGCTTATTATGGCTATAAAACGAATCCTACAAGTGAAAACTATGGAATTACTCAAAATCTAATTTGGGAATCATTTGGTGATCAGCTACTGTCTACCACCCTTCCCAACTATCAAAATCGGAAAAATGAAATTCTAGCAAAAGTGAATGCACACAATACAAAGCCTTCATTCAATAATCAGACGATTACATTAAATGTTGGCGATACAATCACACTTAATGATACAAACGGTGTTTTAAGTAAGTATGGCAATCTAGCTAGCAATTCTGCTAATCTTCAACTGAATAAATCTGGAAACCAATTGAAGTTAACCGTAACCAGTTCATCGAAAGAAACAGGAAAATTACAGTACAATATCGCAAATGCAAATGAAGTTGGGACAAGCTTTGTTTTCAACAAACCCAATGAACAAAAAGTAGCTACATTCAAATTATCTAATGCAGGCTCCTTCCAACTAAATATCAAAGTCAATTTAAACGGCAATGTCAAATTGAAAAAAGTAGATGAAGATACTGGACAACCTGTTCCTAATACAAAAATGAAATTTGAGTATAATGGACAAACGAAAGAAATTATCACTGATACTAACGGCTTTGCTCAAATTAATGACTTAAAAGCTGGGACTAAAGTAAAAATCATCGAAGTGACTGCCAACAATGGTTTTGTAAATAAAGGCGAATCTAAAGAAATCACGATTGAACCTAATAAAACAGTTGAAGTAGTGTTTGGAAACAAAGCTCAACAAGGATTGCTTCATCTAAAGAAAACAGGTCAAAAAGCTTCTAGTACAACAACTACCGACTCAGACTATGGAAAGCTACATGAAATCACTTTCGATTATGTTCCTCTGTCGGATGTCACTTTTATAATTAAAGCACGTGAGGATATTAAAGTAGGCAACCATGTTCATGCAAAAAAAGGAAGTACGGTTGCAACTGTTCAAACAGATAAAAATGGTGAACTAATGAATATGCCAAAACTATATCTAGGAAAATATGAAGCCATTGAAACAGCTGCACCTGCTGGCTACTTGATGAATACCACCCCGCTGCCTTTTGAATTCACCTATGAAGGACAAAACGTTGAACTCGTGTCTCAATCTGTTGAAGCAAAAAATGATTTCCAACAACTCAAGATTACTCTCCATAAAAACGAAGAACAAATTCAAGAATGGAAAGAAAATAAACCAGTTATCGAAGAGATCCAAGCCAACGGCAAAATATTCGGTCTGTTCACCAATCAAGAGTTTACAATGACGGATAAAACAATGCTGTCCGCTGATTCTCTACTAGGATTTGGCACAGTAAAAGATGGTGGGCTTACGTTCCCTACTCAACAATTAATGGAAGGAAAATATTATGTCCAGGAATTAGATGCTGGTGAAGATCATGATATTGATACTAGCCATCATGAATTCGAGTTTACAGCAGCTGACCACGAATCAGAAAAAGTGATCGACATTTATGCAGCTAAAGAAAACTCAGAAGATGAATCTGCACCACTTTTAAATAGGCTTCACTTCAATCAATTTTCACTAAAAAAAGTGAATGAAGAAGCCACTTTGAAAGAGAAAATTGGCTATGAATTTGCTTTTACAGGGAATGGAAAAGGCGCTATTTTCACTTTAGAAACTGAGGAAAAAGAAGTGATTCAAACAGTCACTGTAGATGAACAATCTCTTGCTACCTTTACCAATATTCCAGTAGGAACGTTTTATCTGAAAGAAAAGCAACCAGCTTCTGAACAGTATGTTCTATCTCCTGAGACCTATCAAATCGTCTCTACCCTAAAAGGTATTCAAGCCTATGACAGTAAAGGAACATTACTTGGTGAAAACTTTAATGAAGAGAAGCTAGAAGAAAATACAAATAAGCAATTAGCTAATGAAACTACCGCAGCTGAGGAACCACAAACCGATCGAGAATCACCTCTACTGCTGGAGATTAAAAATCATTTAGTCAAAGGGATTGCTGAACTAACAAAAACGGACGTGTCAAATGGAAAAGAGCTGCCAGATACAGGCGTTCGTATTCTTGATAAGGATAAAAAAATCATCATTGAAGGAAAAACAGATAGTCAAGGTCATTTTAGTTTTGAAAACTTACCACGAGGAGTCTATTATTTCCAAGAATTTGAAGCCCCTACTGGCTATCAAATAGACGAAACACCGATTAAGTTTGAAATCCTAGAAGATGCTGAGTTTGTCAAATGTACCATGACGAACGAGATGATTCCAAGTAAAAAAGAAACCTCTGTAACAGGAAGCTTGCCACAAACTGGCGAAGTCATATCTATCGCTGGGGTCATTTTAGGTAGTGCACTATTAGTCAGTGTTGCTGGTTATTACTTCTACAACAGGAAGAAACAGCATAACAAAAATAACTAGAAAAATGGAGGCATTTCTATGTCTCCTTTTTTAATAAAAAAGAAAGAAGGAATAAAGATGTCCAATCGTGTCACAAACATTGTCTTAAAGGACAACCAGTTAGGAAGTAAAATCAAAGCAACGGTTAAAGAAGAACGAGAAATTTATGTAGAAGGAAAACGGATGCCTTGTCGCATTTTTACAGCTTCTTCTGCTCTTCATCCTGACTTTGAAATCATCGTTCCTAATTTACGAAACTCACTACGTTTTGAAGGTCGCAAAGAAATAGAGCTGCGTGAAGTTACACTTGTTCCTAGTGCCAAACGAAATAATATTGGAACAGCAAGCCGCTCACTTGAATTACAAATTTTTGCTAAACAACTGCTGACACTGAACTAGAAAAGGAGAAAAATTATGAGTTTAAAATTTGAAGACAATATTGTTAAAGATTTTGATAAACGAAGAACGTTTGGAAAATTATTTTATTTGAATAGCCAAAAAATTTATGAAACAGATACAGAGGGCAACCGAACAGATTTTGTTCGAGAACAACGGATCACTGTCTATTCCGAAGCTAAAAATGACCAAATTGATATCACTGTCCCTGAAACTGTTGATACCACACCTTTCTCTTATGATGATGAAGTAGAACTCACAGGAGAAGTAACTGCACTTGCTTGGCTTTCTTCTTATACTGGCTATAATGATTCAATTCAGTCAGAACAAGCCTTCAAAATTCGAGCAGAATCACTAATAAAAGTAGAACCAGTTATTGTAAAGCAGGCTAAAGGAGATCAAAACTCCAAAAATTAATTGAACGGAGACAACTATGAACACATTCTTTCATTATCGTGGGCGTAGAATTCGTCCTCTGCATCTATCTATTTATCGTACCTACCTTCTACTAACTTGGTTTCCTTTTCTATTATTTGCTGGTTACTATAGCTACCTTTTTATCTATCCATTAATCCTAATTATGCAGCAAAGACAAATTATTGATTGGTATGCCCTCTTGGTTCCCATTGGAGGGCTTTTTTTGATAATCTTTTTGCCTTTGTTTCTTCTATTCATGGTTCGCAGATTTTCCTTTTTGAAGGGTGGCTTCTTCTATCGAGTCTACCAACGGCAAATGTTAGCTCGTCTCTTGAAAAGCAATGGATTGTATGAGAAAACGGAACGGAAATCAAAAGAACCCACAACTGAGAAGGTAATTTTTCCGAAAGTTTATTACCATAATACTAAGGAAATTCTTTATTTGACAGTTCCTACAGATGGGATGAAATGGCATGACCGTTTTCAAAAAATTGCAAAGACCTTTGAAGAAATGTACATTGCTGACTTCATTGAGGAACAAAAAGAAATGGGCTTCACCACCTATTTATTGATGATTGATGTCATCAGTAAGCGAATTGGAATTGAAGATTGCTTAGTAACAAATGGACAAGTCAAACTCATGGATGGCGTTGTATGGAACTATTCCGAAGTGCCTCACATGTTAGTAACTGGCGGCACTGGCGGCGGAAAATCTTACTTTCTCCTTACCTTAATTCATGCACTTATCCAAGTTGGAACGGTAGATGTTTGTGATCCAAAAGAAGCAGATTTAAAGGATTTAGAAAGTCTGCATTTATTTAAAAATCATGTGTTCTACGGAACCAGTTGGATTACTAAATGTTTAAAGAACGCTGTAGAAGAAATGAATCGACGGTATGTTTATATGAAGGCTCTCCCTAACTATACAACTGGGAAAAACTTTTCATATTATGGTATTCCTCCTTACTTTATTATTGTTGATGAGTGGGCAGCCTTTTTTGGTACCTTAACCTATAAAGAACAGAATGAAATTCTGCGTTATGTAAAAGAGCTTGTTCTAAAAGCACGACAAGCAGGTGTTTTTCTAATATTAGCAACCCAACGTCCCGATGCAGATAACTTTGGTGGTGGTGTACGTGATAATCTTTTATTTCGTGTTAGCTTAGGAAAGTTATCAGAACAAGGTTACTATATGACTTTTGGATCAGATCAAAAAGGAAAAACTTTCATCAATAAACGAATTAAAGGCAGAGGCTACTGTGATAGTGGTTCAGGAGTTCCTCGTGAATTCTATGCCCCTCTTGTTCCTAGAAAATATGACTTCCTAGCAGCTCTCCAACAAATTGGTTCTATGCAAACTTTAAATATAAAAGAACTTTTACAGGAAATGACTTCTGAGGAAATTAATGAAGCACATTCGGCTTTTGAACTTTCACAGAAAAAATTAGAGTGAGATAAATCCCACTATATCAATGAAAAAAGGGAAAGGAAAAGTGTTATCTTTCGTTGCCTCAGCGGATGGAAGAAGCTGATACTAACCGCTTCGTTATGAACAAGGTTTCCTTGTGAAAGCCGCACACTTTGGTGTGTGGCGGTAGAACGATAAGGAGTAGGCAGGTTTCCTGACTATGACTGTGCGTGGTCAGGGCGAGCATTGCTCGCTCTGACCTGTTACCCCCAATTAATAACATGGGGGTAACTTTTTACAAGAAAGACAAAACGGTGATCAAAATCCCTTAAAGAAAAGCTTTTCTTTAAGATTAAAGCTGTAAACAGTTTTCATTGATTTTGTGAACATAAGGCAGGTGATCCATGAACAATCAGGAAATAAAAATTTTACGAAAGCGACTACATTTAACACAACAACAATTTGCAGAAAAGCTTGATTGGAGTAAATCTTATCTTTCTATGATTGAAACGGGAAAACGTACAGTCACAAAAGAATGTATCACAAGGATACGAAAAACATTTTATTTGGAAGGTGGCGTTTTACCAATGGAAGCCAAAATTGATTTTCTTCGGATTCGCTTTAAAATCAATTCTCCCTTTAAAGTGATAGAAAAAATACTTCGAATGAATTCAGATGCCTTTATTTATAAAAACTATGGCTTCAATCATTACACTGAAACGTACTGTTTTAGTGATATTTTTGTTTTCACTAATCCAGAAAATCTAGATATGGGCGTGATGATTGAACTTCGTGGTCAAGGTTGTCGAGAATTTGAATTAATCCTTGAGGAACAGGAAGAGACGTGGACCACATTCTTTTGGCGATTGTATCAATCGGATGTTTTTGGCGAGGGCTTAGTGATTGATACTAAGATTACTCGAATTGATTTAGCTTTGGATGAACACCTTTCTCTTCTCTATCCCAATTACGATTTATTTGAACTGAAAGAAAAACTCGAACAAGGCTTAGTTGATACTACCTTTCGTAATTTTGATTTTACTGGAGGCATTGTGGTTAAAAATGGGCAACTAATTAATAAAGGACTCTCTCTTTATTTTGGTTCCAGACAATCCCCTTTCTATTTAAATTTCTATCAAAAGGATTACGAATTAGCAAAAAAAGAAGCGATATCTGTTGAAATGGCTCGGCAAAAATATGGGATTAAAAACCGCTATGAAATCCGTTTAGCTGATGAAAAAGCTTATTTATTTGTTGAATATTTTCTTTCTACTGGTGAAACATTTGAGTGGATAGCTAAAGAATTAATTGACACTGCCATCAAGGTTTATGACTGTGACCGTAATGGCTCACGTACTCACTATAGTCAAAACTGGCGTATGGTCATTGAAAGTATGCAAGAACTGCGTTTAACCATGAAAGGTGAAAAACCCAATTATGAAAAAGCTCTTCGATGGCTTTCAAATTATCTAGCTCCAACATTAAAAAAAATTTGGATCATGGATCAAACATTTGGCACAAATGAATTAATGTCTCGAATCCAGAAAGCAGAGTTAAAAGAGAAAGATCAAGAAGAACTAGCAAAATTAACAACGACCATCAAAGAGCTATTAGTACAAGAAGCCCCCCAAGAAAACACGTCCCCTTCTGTCACTGTCACACAAGAAGAAGTCGAGCAACTATTAGCACAATTTTTATTTAATTGAGAGGTGAAAATTTATGATTGACCTGTATATTAAAAATCCTAAATCCCACAATGGACGTTGGTTTGAACTCCCTATCCTATGGGACATTGTACAAGAAAAGTTAGAATTAGAAGATGAGCAAGAGTATGAAGTAAATGATTATTCATCACCCATCAAATTATTCAATTTTGAAGATTTTGAATACATGAATGAAGTTGCTGAGCAAATGAATGAACATGCAGGACATGAAGCCATCAAGTATTTAGAAGAATTAATCGATTATGGTTTTTATAATGACTTACTAGAGGCATTTGAAAGTATTGATGATATTCAAGTCTATTCTGATTGTTACTCTTACAAAGAGTATGCCGAACAACTGGTGGATGATCTTGGCTATCTATCTGGTGTACCTGACTTAATCAAGTGGAATATTGACTATGTCGGAATTGGTGAGGACCTACGCCAAGATGGTCGTCTCTATCAAGCAAATGATAGTACCATTATTGAGGTATTATCATGAGTCAGGAATATCTCAGAAAAGAACTCAAAAAATATGGCTTTTTCTATTTAGAAGGGCAAATTCCTGAAAGACAAGCTCGGCAATTTCTCACTGTAAAAAAACTAACTCAACGAGAAAATCTGGTTTTTATTCCTAAAAAAGAAGTCTGTTTTGAACGAATGCTATCTAAGTATACAAGTCTCTATATTGAAGGGTTAGAACGCTATAGTGATTCTGGTGTTTATCTCGGCTATACCTATAACTTTTATAAAGCTACTTATCTCTTCAACTCACAACCTAGACGTTTAAAAATTTATGGCACACAGCTTTCAGCAAGAGAACTCCTTTATCAATTAAAGGGATTCTCTTTTTTAAGAATCGAAAAGGAGTAAATCAATGAAGTTTATCAAAGAAAAAAAGACGCCTACACCTACTTTGCCTAAAGAAGAGAAAGTAGCAACTATTAGAACAACTCGACTCTTCTTTCTACTAGTGACACTTTTTCTAATCATAAGTGGTCCCATTGGCTTTATCAAATCAACACAAATGCAAGGATTGATTCGCAAAGAACAAATGATACTAACAAAAACCATTCAGAAAGAATTAGAAAAAAATATAAATACACCTGTTACATCAGAATTGTATAAACAGTTTCTACAACCTTTCATCACAGCTTACATTAATATTCCTGCCGAACAGCAAGCATTTGAAAAACGCTTTACTTCACTCCAAGAGACCTATTTCACGATAACACTCGAAGAAGAAAAAAATACAGGCACTGAACGAAAATTGCTCTCTTCTGATTTTTATGATCTAGTCAACGAAAATGGACAATTGGTGGCTCAGTACCGTATTTCCTATGAAATCACTGCTCCAGTTACAAAAGAACGAGATGTAAAGAAAAAGGAAGGTGATAAAGAAGTAGTTATCAAAGAAAAATATATTGATTACGAGAAAATTGAAAATCAGGCATTGTTAAATATTCATTTTACACAATTAAAAAATCAATCCTTTAAAGTGACTGCTTATCCTTATTTTACTATTGAACCTTCACTAACTTCACAAAATGGGCAATCACAAATGCTAGATATTTCTCAATACCAACAAGTCGATAACAAAGAAGAAAAAACCGTTATCAGCTTCATTCAGTCATTTCTCGATAAATATGTATCTGCTTCATTGGAAGATATGGCATTTATGATGAAAGAACCAGAAATACTAACAGGTAATTATCAGATAAGCAACAGCCAAATTGAACCCTTTTTCAAAGACAAACAACTTTTTGCCTTTGTTACATTTGATGTTATTGATGGTGAAACAAAAATAGGACACAAAGAAACTATGACTTTATTGTTGAAACAACGAGAAAGCACTTACTTTATTGAAACAATCCATCATTATTTAGGAGGAATTTAAATGAAACAAAAGAAGATCACACAATCTCCTCAGCAAAGACAACTATTAACTGTCAAATTGACAACAGTATTGAGCAGCCTCTTATTCTTTTTCTCTTTGTCTCCAGTAGCCTATGCTGATGCAAATGCTAAAGAAGCAAGTAACTATATCTTGAATGACTGGATTGCGCCAATTTTTGGGGTAGTAGTTGTCTATTTAGTCATCAAAGAATTTATGAATTCAAAATGGATTCAAGGTTTTGCGATCCTCTTTTTTGGCGGTATTATTTACGCAGTTATTAAAGACCCTACAAGCGTTCTTAATTCACTTTCTAATCTAAAAAGCTATTTCGGGTTATAGTCATGAATAAAGAAAAGCAGCTATTAGATTATAGGGAACCCTTCAATGCGCCTTATATGATTCGAGAAATTGCCAAAAACGTTCACTTGCCTTTTGTCGTTTATGCACAGGATTTCACAGTCGCAACAGTCAGTTTTGCGATTGTGTTTAGTGCTCTCTTGATACTTTTTGGGATGAATCAATTGGTAGTTATGATTTCTCTGGCTATTCCTTATGGTTTAGTGCAGCTATTTAACCGAGTTGAGCCAGACGGAAAGCGAGCAGATATTTTTTTGAAAGATTATTTTCTCTATCTTCTTACCTTTGTATTTGGGCATAAATCGCTCTATCATGAACAACTTCACTCATTTAAACAAGAAAAAGTAATTTATGATCGCTGCACTATTGAACAGCTTTCCATAAAAAAAGAAGGAGAAGCAAAAATGAATACATTAGATGTTGACCAATTGAAGCAAGAAATAAAAGATAGTATTGTTCCAGAACTAATCCATGAATTTGAATCACTAAAAGCTAAAGAAGAGGGTTTCTATGAGCTATTTGAAACAGATGATGAAGTATTATTAATGAAAAAGACACTCTTTCGACAATTTACAGATGAGGTTATTCCAATGTCAGAAGTTCCTAAATTAATAGAACAATATCAGTCATTAATCAAGCAATCCATTCGTAAACGAATCACTAGATTGTTATAGAAAGGTGGAAAAAAATGAAGTTTAAGCAACCATTCCATAAGGTTTATCATAATTTATTGCTTACTACAGCGAATGAAGTCTGGGCATATTTTACTTGCCCTAGCGATTATATTTTTGGTCAAAATAAAGAAATTCAAGAAAAGCACAAACAAAAATGGAATCAATTTTTACAAAGCTTACGCCGCTTTGAAGACTTTGAACTATTTCTAAATCCGCATTCCTATAATCTTAGTGAGCGGCTAGCTGCTTTCTCCGAAAATTTTGATGAACAAGCAGAATTAATGGGAGATAGTTTAGTTGATCGAACACTTTCCGAATTAGAAAGTCAGCTTCGAGTCCTCACAACAGAAAAATTTTATATTGGGGTTAAGCTTTCTAGTTTATCTTCTGCAACATCTGTAAAAGGAAAAGCTATGGAAGTGGTTGACTATTATGCTGGAAAACTATTATCCCTTAACCACTATCACCTAACTGTTGATGAAGATTTTTTAAAACGATACCGTTCAATTGAATCAGAAATCTTTCAACTCGTTGGAACGGTTAATGGACGTAGGCTTACTGAACAAGAGGTGCTACAAGCTTGCCGTTATCCTTATGTACGTGGAATGAAGACTTCTTTTGATCTTGATTTTGTGGGAAATAGCAGCTATTCATTAACAGATACCATTCTTGATCCTACAGAAGAACAAGGCTTATTAAAGCTAAGAAGCTCGGAAGGAACTAGCTACATTGCACTGCTTCCTATTCATAAATTTGCCCCTAATTTGGCATTCAATCATGTAGCAGAAGTGGTGCAAAGCCTCCCCTTTCCAGTGGAGTTTCGACTCAAAGGGCATTTTGAACCCTTAAAAGGTGGTAGAGGATTAAAAGGAAAGTCTTCTCGTGCCGCCAAAAGGTTAAAAAATAGCGCAAAAGAAACAGTCTCTATGGGTGATGCCGAAATGAAATCCAGCCGTTTTAATCGTTATGCTTTAACCGACCTAAACAATAAAATAGATTTAAGAGTCCCTGTCATTAAATGGCTGGGACTTTTTGGTATCTTTGGACAAACACCAGAAGAATGTCGCAGTCGGATTCGTACTGTCATTTCTTTATGCCAATCTCGAAATGTAGAAATTGTAAAAGGATTAGCCGATCAAGTTTTTCTCTTCCATCAATTTTTAGCTGGTAACAAACTAGGACAAGAAAAAAATTGGCTTCACTATACTACAGTTGAAGGTATCAGTGAAATGTTATTAGGTGTTGAAAATCGGATTGGTGATAATGTAGGAATTCCTATTGGTATGGTCTCGGAATTGAAAAATACTAGAAACCTAACTCCAAAAGAGGTTGCAAAAACTAGCCGAAAACCTGTTTTCTTTAATCCAGCTATTGGGAACCAAAATGATATCGCCGATAAAAAGGCCAATAGTCCGCACATTGCCATCACTGGACCCACTGGAAATGGAAAATCCTACTTGGCAAAGTTTATTTTCTTCCTTTCAGTTTTAATGAATGGAAAAGGTTTGTATGTTGACCCTAAATCTGAGTTCTTTGATTGGATTATGGAGGTTATCAATCATCCACTTTATCAAGAAAAATATCCTGATACTTGCGCTTTCATTCAACAGCACTTCCATCAAGTACGACTTGATCCAAATAAAACCAGTAACAAGGGTGTTCTTGATCCCTTCTGCTTTATTCCTAATCGAGTAGCCGCAAAAGATATGGCTCAAGATTTATTTGAAGAGCTTTATGACTTTACTAGTGCTAGAGAGAAAAAATCAAGATTGGCAATGTTAGAAGGAATAGAAACTGTATTAAAAAGAAGAGATCAAGGCGAACGAATAGGATTACTTCATGTGGTCGACTTCATGCTGGAGAGTACACATGAAGAGGTTCGAGATACAGCCAGCTTAATAAAAAAATCAGTACAGGGTTCTATTTTAGAATTAGCCTTTAGTTATGGTGAAAACAAAGGGCTGAATCTCACCAATAAAGTCACTGTCCTAGAAGTCTTAGGTTTAGAAATGCCTCGTGCAGAAACACTTAGCAGTGACTACAGTGCTACACAGAGAAAGTCTGTCATGTTGATGATGTCTATAGGAAAATTCTGTGAACTTTTTGGTTTGCGTGATCGAGAAGAAAGCACTGTTGTTCTATTCGATGAAAGTTGGATTTTTAATTCTTCTAAAAATGGACGTGCGATTATCAAATCCATGCGCAGAGTTGGTCGAAGTTTCAATAATACTCTTATCATCGTTACTCAATCTGTTAAAGATACAGCAGAAGAAGATGACACAGGAAACTTTGGACGAATCTTTGCTTATGATGACAAAGATGAACGTGAAGAAATTCTTCGCCATTTAGGATTAGAAATAACCAGTGAAAATATAGACTGGTTAAAAAACTTACCCAAATACCATTGTCTTTATTTAGATTTACGTGGTCGTGTTGGGAAAATGCTTGTCTACTGCCCTTATGAAGAAATTCATCAAATGCTGCAAACGGTCAAAAAAAATACAAGTGCAGATGTGGAAACGACCTTTAGCGCTTAGAAAGGAGCTGCTATGTTACTAAAAGATTTGTTTGATATTGATAGCTTCCAATCTTTTTTTGAAAAAGGCGGTTGGTTTAGCATCAATGAAAATTTACAAAGTGTTCTAAATGCAATGCTCAATATTGCCTTTGGATTAATCAAATACCTTGTTCTGGCGTTAGATTATGTGATAGATAAACTCTTTAGTTTAAATTTATTAGAAGGGGTGTTACCTGATTTATTCTCCACTACTGGTGCTATCTACAATAAATTATTCAGTGTTGTAGGAATTCTCCTTTTTACGTTTGTGATTGTTATTTCAGTGAAAGACTTTTTTGAAAAAGGAATTAGCAAAGCGTTCATTCGGTTTGGTATTTTTACTTTAATTTATGTTGGAAGTATGACCTTCTTTTCGGATGGTGCCAACAAAATCCAAGAAGTGAATACACTATCTCAAAATGTTCAAGGACAGTTAGTTGATTTAACAAGTGGTAGTCTAATAAAAGGAAATGGCAATATCTCAGAAAATTTACTTGGATCAAATCAACAATTAGATGGAACCAGCAATATCCGAAATCTCATTTTTGATGAATTTGTCATTAAGCCTTATGCGTTACTTAATTTTGGGAAAACTGACTTATCAAAAGATCAATTTGAATCCTATCTTGTTAAAAGCAGCGAGACATTTGATCAAAAAAAGACAGACGAAATTGCAGATAAAATAAAAAAAGACTCCGAAAAAAATTCTTATCTTACCTCAGATCGTATGACAGAAAAAGTTTCTGTTTTATTAAATACATTTATTATGCTGATTGTGATTGGAACAGCTGTACTAATCATTGGGGTTGCAAACATTTTAATCCAGCTATTAATTTACGGCATTCTGTTTCTCTTTCCCTCACTACTATTTTTAGCTTTGATTCCAAACATGCACCATCTATTAAAAAATGGCTTCATGTTATTAGGAACACTGTTTGCTTCAAAAATAGGGATTGGATTCGGCTTTGGTCTCCTGTTCTCTATTCTAAATTTGCTAGATTCCTTTTTTGTTGTAACAAACATTGTCACAATGATTGTTGGACTGTTTGTAAAAGTTTTGTTAGGTCTATTCATTTGGAAAAATAAAGGACAAATCGTTCGCTCACTTACCAAAGGAAAAGCAGAGTTAAGAGACTTTTCTTTCAATCCAAAACAAGCCCTTCAAGAAAGACAACAGCAACGAGCACAAAAAGAAGATCAGCAAAATCGCTATGCTGAACAAACCTATAAAACACAAGCCGCAGAAAATGATTACCTTCGTTCAGGAGTAGAATTGGATCACGCTTATCGTCAAAATGAACTACAGGATAATTTATTAGTGCAAGCTGGTGAGGAAAAAACTTCTCTTGATGAAACAGTAACACCTTTTGATGAACACCCAATGGAATCCAATGAAGAAACGCTCCCTATAGATACTTTTCATGCAAAAGATTCAGAAGAATCACCCAACTACCCTGTTGAAAATGTATCAGTCTTTGAAACAAGTACAGAACCGTTTATAACAGAAACTGTATTACCAACGGAAGAAGTTGATGATACGTTAGTTGCTCCAAGCCCTTTAGAGGAAGAAATTAAAGCTCCTGTGGAACAAATTATTGAAAATACAGAGATAACGAAGACTATAGAACATGTTTCTCTCGAAGAAACTCCTTCATCACCTACTCCAGTAACACAACATGAAGCAAAACAACTTGAAAAAGAAATTAGTCATTTAAGACAGGAAACCTATAGCACTCCAGAATTAGAAGAGGAACAGCTCTATGAAAGCACGTAATTTATCTCTTTTATTACTAGCAGGTTCCTTTTTTATATTTTTCATGCTTATTGCTGGAAGTGACTCTTCAACTACACATTCTGGTTCAGAAGAAGGACAAAACCTTCCAGAAGCAGTGCTTCGTTGGAAAGACAAAGTCACAAAAGAAGCTACTAAAAATGAAATTCCCGAAGCAGTTCCTTATTTATTAGGAATCATTATGGCAGAATCAGGGGGAAATTCAGAAAAATATCCTGATGTTATGCAATGTTCTGAAAGCCAAGGAAAGCCACCAAATTCAATTCAAGATCCAAATGAATCCATTGAAGTTGGCATAAAATATTTTGCTGATATGTGGAAAGGACACCGAGAATACGATGTTTTAAATATTGTACAAGCATATAATTTTGGAGGTGGCTTTCTAAGTCGTTCAGGTAAGAGCTACTCTCTGGATCGTGCGATTCAATTTTCAAAAAATCAAGCAGGTGGAAAAACAGTCACTTATACTAATCCTATAGCTGTCAACTTAGGCTATGATTATCGTTATACGTATGGCAATATGTTTTACGCTCAAATTGTTAAACAGTACATCACTTCTACTTCCAGCAATAATAGCCAAGAAAATTCAGCTATTGTAAAATCAGCACTTAAAGAATTAGATGAAGGAACACATGAGGGAGGGATGAAGTATTGGCAATGGTACTACTTCAACGGACGTGTTGAATGGTGTGCCATTTTTGTTTCTTATAATGCTGAAAAAGCTGGCGTTAAAATGGAACGGTTTGCTTATTGCCCAACAGGTATTGAAAATTTTAAAGCTAAAAACCAATGGCAGGGGAAAGGAAATTTGCCTAAAAATGGCAATATCATCTTTTTTGATTGGGATGGTGATTCTGTTAGCGACCATGTAGGAATCGTGGAGAAAGTAGAAAATGAAGTTGTTTATACAATTGAAGGAAATTCAGGAGATAAGATTGCTAAACTAAGTTATGAAAAAAATAGCCCTTATATTATGGGGTATGGAACACCTATCGTTCGAACATGATAATGTCTTAATGTAATCGAAGCACAAAATGTCCCTTCGTGATAAAATCAAACCATGAAAAGGATAATACTAACAATGAATGAAGATAAGAAATATAACGTAATAAAAGCTGTCACAGAAAAAAGAAAAGATAAGAAGAGAGCTTGTGTTGAACTAGATCTCTCGATCAGACAAGTCAATCGATTAATCCAAAAATATCAAGAAGGAGGAAAGGCTGTTTTTTCACACGGCAATAGAGGAAAAAAACAGATGCATGCCGTACCGGAGGATGTAAAAAAACAAATCATTGGGCTTTATCAACAGTTTAATATAAAACCGAATGTGAAGCACTTTACTGAAATATTAAAGGAGGATTATGCGATCTGTTACACCGATACAACGATTCGAAATATTTTATACCTAGCGAATATTATCTCACCTAAAACACAAAGAAAGACACGAAAAAAAATAAAAGCTCGAATCAAAGCACAATCAATGAAAGCAAAGACAAAGCTTGATAATCCACTGCTTCCAAGAGCCGAAGATCAACTGGCTTCACCCGAAAAAATCCATCCTAGCCGCTCTAGGAAAAAATACCAAGGAGAGCTGATTCAAATGGATGCCAGTTCATACAATTGGTTCGGGAACGACGTCACCCATCTTCACTTAGCGATTGATGACGCTTCTGGGGATATCGTTGGTGGGTATTTCGACACGCAAGAAACGCTCAATGGCTATTATCATGTGCTCCATCAGATCCTCCGTAACCGAGGGATTCCTTTAGCTTTTTTAACCGATAAACGAACCGTTTTTGACTATCAATCCAAAACCAAGAAAGTCGTTGAGGAAGATACCTTCACGCAATTTGGTTTTGCCTGCCATCAACTCGGTATTGACATTCGTACCTCCTCTATTCCACAAGCGAAAGGCCGTGTAGAACGATTAAACGGCACGGTTCAATCACGACTTCCTGTAGATTTAGAATTAGCAGGGATCCAATCTATTGTGGAAGCCAATCATTTTTTAACAAAATGGATTCAATCATTTAACAGGAAGTTTGGTAATAAGACGAAGGAATCAATCTATGAGAAGGCACCTACGAAATCAGAGATGAATTTATTATTAGCACGAGTCGCAAATAGAAAAATCGATAGTGGGCATCACATTCGGTATCAAAATAACTACTATTTACCGACGGAGGGTAGCGAAGATCAGTACTTTACACGCGGATCAAAAGCCCTCGTTATCGAATCCTTTAACGGCGAAATCTATGTAAATATCGCTGAAAAAATATACACAACAAGGAGACTGAAAGAACATGACGACTATTCAACAGAGTTTGACCCGATTCCAGAGCAAAAAAAAGAAAGACGCCAGTATATTCCCCCACAATCTCACCCGTGGAAACTAGAGTCTTTCAAAAGATATCTTCGCAGCATCGGAAAAACACTCGAAGAATACGAAGCTGAACGAGCAGCTTAACACTCATTTTACCAAATACGGTCACATTAATGCAAGTTTTTACGAAGGAAAAGCTTGCATTAATGTGAGCTTAAGGTTTAGGACATTTTACCTTTCGCTTGACATGTATAAATATATACGGTCTTCAACAAATTAAATTTTTAGAAAAAAAACTATTTCCAGTCAATCAGAAAGAAATAAGAAGTCAGGAATTTATCTCCACTGTCTTTTTAGCTTATAATAATATGATTTGCCAAGCTGTATATGTTAAAAATTACACTCAGGGTTTTAAATATTTAAAGCAAGCACTTAAATTTGAGAATAGAGAAATTGAATATTCGTCAAAAATACAGTTCCTATTCCTTGAACAACTTCTGTATTGCCAATTATACAAAGCACACGACAACCACAAAAAAGAAATAGAAGCGTACCTTAAGGCTTATAACTTTGCTGAACTTGTCGAATCTCTCGGTGATACAAAGCAAAGTAAGATCATGTATCATGACCTAGAACAAGTTAAAGAAAATAAAGACATTATTTCTCCAGGTGATCCGAGTCTCATATTCGATAAACCTACTCAACAGGACAGTGAAGTTAAATTGTATTTAAATAGCCTTCCACCAAGAAAAATCAAATAATACATTACAGCTAGCAACCAATAAATTTCATTTATATTGGTTGCTGCTTTCGTTTATTTTCGAGATAAAACTTCTACAAAAACTACAGAAACCTCCACAAACGTATCTTCATCACTTAAAATCCCTGTTACCCATCCAGGTAATGTTCTCCCCATCGTTACATACAACTCAATCATAACCTTCAAAAACTCATCTTTTTTACTTTTTTCACTAGCTTTTTTTAATCGACGTACAAAATCTAAAAAACGAATCTCTATCTCGCTACCTGCAACGTCAGCTTTAACACTCTCAGCTTCCCTAGCAACCTTCTCAGTCAATTGTATCCCCTCTTCAGCTAGAAACGTCTTATTTCCAACTTGATTAACCAGGTATTCTGATTCTAAACGAATCAGCTTATTATAAACCTCGTCAATTGTAAAATCACCTAATGCAGCAATCCCTACAAAAAAATAAATTGGATACTTCTCTATCCCCCACTCACGCTTAAACCAAGTGGAAATCGTTGATTGCGGGATTCCTGTTGCTAAACAAAACTCTGATAAATTCATTTTCAACTCTTCTTTTAAAAAAATTAACACCGGATGTTTACCCAAAATAAAATCTTTTCCCATTCCCTTGCCTACCTCTCTATCTTAGAATTACAAACACTTTGCGATATAATTATCGCAAGCTCTATTTAAACTCTAACATAAATCATAAACAACGCAAACAATAAAATAAACTCATACTCTTAAAGTATATCTCTAAATAGATCCCTAATGCTTGGTTAGAGAGAAGTGCGTATATAAGATATATTAAGTAATTGGCAGACTGGCTCTTTTAATTTAACTTGTATCTAGTTCTGATAATTCCATCTGCATCGTTCTCACAGGCTGTTCTGACGCATCTTTTAGGAAATTAGCCACAACGCTACGGCATTTTGGAATTAACTCACAAAGCGCTAAAACTAATTTTTCTGCTCTTTCTTTTTTATTGTGGTAGATTGATTGAATCAGCATAGCCCTGGTAGTCAAGTATGTTCGACTTGCTCGCCCACGTGTGGTTTCTGTAAATAGTTCCCCACGTTGTTCCAGGTCCTTTAGTAATTCCTTCAGTGTTGATTTCGGAATTCCAATTCCTTCTTGAATCGCAGCATAGGTGGTTTCGATAACCATTTTATCCGGAGTAACTTGTTTGTTAATCCACTCAAAAAGGTCCTTCTGCCATTCGTATTTATGAACTCGTTGTCTCTCTGTCCGTGCTTTTTTATGCTTATGCCATAAACTTCTATGCACTTTTCCATTTGTTTTAGTTTTTAATTCTTTCATGTGATCTGATTTGACCCATTTATGGATTAAAGCATTAATGTGATCCTTGTGTGCACCTTTGTATTCTCCGCTATAGGCATTTATTACCGTTCTTTCAAGTTCCATGTACTCAAGGGGGCTTGTTAAATTAATATTAAATTCTTCCATCATGTTTAATGCCTCCTGAAATGTTAACCCCGAACTGTAACATGCCAATGACATTGTTAATACTGCATTGTTTCTTCCCAAATCTTGGCCAGCACCACAATCAATTTCATTTGCATTGATCAATGCTTTAAACCAAGCAGCATTAATTTGTTTTCCGTATTTTTTTATACGTACATTATTTTTGCCATCAGCAACTGCAGCAATATTATTCTCTTCAACACAATTTTTGGCATAAAACATGGACCATTCTTGTAAGTCATCAAAATAATATTGAAACTCCGGATTAAAACTAACAATATTATCAGAATTCGGCGTTCTAAAAATACCGAAATTGTTACAACCAACGTCCACACAGTTCATTTTCTCAGCAAATGCTAACTTAATGCTACGAGAAATCGCTCTTGCTGTTCTTAAAGATTTATAATTATTGGCACTCGATACAAAACTCGGTTCTTTTAGTGAATAGTAAAAGTGATACCCTTTTGTTGTTTTCAAAACTAGTGTAGGTACATAGTAAAAGCCTGCTTTAAAAGTATTTTCAATGATTTCGTTAACTGATGCTCTCTCATAAGCTGATTTGAAATCAATATCGACAACAAAACAGTTGATTTGGCTTAGATTGTATTCTTTATGTCCTTTTACATAGAGCCTAGTCTCATCCGTATATCCACCGTAACTAAATATATTTGGAGTCCAATGGGTAAATTGATCTCTATTTTCTTCTAGTGCTTCAAGTGAAGTCAATACAATGCCTCTTGCTGCTTGCATGTTTTCCTTTGTTCTGAAACCAAAAATAGCACCCTTTTTATTTTTATCTTCCTGAAAGTTCAATGAATTGTATTTACTATTCTTAACTTTGTAGCGTTTTAATCCACCATTTAGAATTAGTTCTTGAACTTTAATCGGATCTATTTTGATTGCTGCAGTATTAGGTTCTGCTATAGTTTGCATTATATTTCACCTCCAGTTAATCAACAAAAAAAGAGAGAGCACTAGTACTAGTGCTCTCTCTTTCGTCATTCCAAACTGTTATGCTAATTCCCAGCGTGAAAACACACTTAAATAAGCCTTAAAAGGTTGAATTTTCCTTGAAAATTTGGTATAATAAATTATCAGAAACAGGCTCCAACCTGTTTCATTCAAAATAAAATACTAATTTTTATGGGACGAGAATGAACACATAGCTTTCGTATGTGATTCAGAATGTATTAGAGGGACCAAGCTCTTATACTTTCCGTCTCTTTTTTTGTATCAATCATACCTAAACTTTTTTAAAATGTAAATATTTTTACATTTGATATATGCTTTTAATTCAATTCAAGTGCATTGGCACCCTTTAATCGAAATCTATCAATTTCTTCTGGAGTATTTAACTCAGAAATCATTTTTTTTATTTGTTCTAACTCAAATGAATGGTTTAAAAGGAGTGGCTCATATTTACTAAAAACCATATCTTCAAATCTATCCAATGCTTCAGTACCAAAATTTCTAGTTCCGTTGTCAAACTCTCTAACATAACTAGATGCTAATCCAATTGCTTTAGAAAGTTCAATTCGACTAATATAATAGTTATCGATTAGAAATTTTAGTACATAACGATTATACTCATTTCTAAATTCTTTAGTACCCTTTTCCATATAACCTCTCCTTGTTGTCACTTGTAACAACAGTTCTTAAGTAACATAATACCACCTTTTTTTTACATACTCAATAGATATTACTTTTTTTTTTCACTGTTTTTGTTTTTATTTTTGAAAAAACCCTTTAAAATCAATTAGTAATATATTGTATTACTATTTAAAATACATTATTAATAGTAATACAATATATTTTATTACTAAATACTATTCAGAAAACCCTTATTTATAAACTTTTATTCACTTAGTTGTTGATTTCGACAACGTTAAGTGGTATTATATTGTAGTAGTATTATATGTATATTTTTAATAGTAATATATTAGTCACATTTTTGTATTACCTTTATATTTCTTTAAGGAGGAAACTTACTATGGCAGTAGGAATTACAGTTGCAGCAAACAAAGGTGGGGTTGGGAAAACTCTTATCACACTAAATCTTACCGGTGCTCTTAGAAAATCATTTCCAAATGCTCGTATACTAGTTGTTGATACAGATGCACAGGGGAATACAACAAAATCATTTAGAGTTAAACTGAAGAACGATCAAAACACTATATACGATGTTTTTATGGGAACAGCCACTGTTGAAGAAGCCATTGTTACAACATATGACAATCAAATTGATGTATTACCAGCAAATGCTGATAACAACTATTTAGAGTTTGACAAAATGGAAGTCTTTCGTGATACAATTCTAGAATGGTTTATATCATTAATTAAAAAGTTTAAAGATAACATTTCAGAATTAATGACCCTCGAGGGATTGAAAAAAAAGATGAACAAGAACATTGACCCTAGCTCAAATTACTTTAACGCTCTGGAAGGTGCTTTTGATAAGGTTGAGCATGATTATGACTTTATTATTTTTGATACTCCTCCTGAACTTAAACAAGTAACGTCGTCAGTGTTGTCAATTGCAGATGTTGTATTGGTTCCTTATGAACCTGATTTGAATGGTGTAGATGGTGTAACACACCTAATATCACGAGTAAACACACTAAAGGATAAATATAATCCTAGTTTGAGAATTGGTGGTGTTTTGGCAAATAAAGTTTATAATACAAATCTACACGCTAAAATGATTAATGCCATGATGAAATACACCAACAGAAATAATTATCACTACTTTGATTCTGAAATCCCTAGATCTATTACATTTGCTGATAAGTTAGTACGAAACGGTATGCCCATTACTATGAGCGCACCAGAAAATAAATTTTCTCAAAATTTTTACAAGTTACTAAATGAAATGAATCAGTTAGGATTACTTTCAAAAGAAGGAAATGTTCTTGAAATTCCTAATCAACTATATAATGATAAGGAGGAAGAATAATGCCAAGAAAAAAGAGTAAACAATCAGCTAGTGGTGACTTTGACTCAGCTTTTGACGACGATTTAGATGACATTCAGACCCCTGTAGATAGTCTTGGTGAAGACTTTATAGAGCCTAGTACTAATGTCCCTGCAGAAAAACCATTAAATATTTCTACAAAAAATGACATTTCTAACAAATTTGGTTTAAAAAAAAATAGCAACCTTTCTGGTACTGAACTAGTCCCAAGAACATATAAAGTTGAAAGAACAACAGTAGATAGATTAGAAAGCCTTGTATATAAAGATTCAAGAAGAAATAAAAAAATTCCTGGAACTAAAGGATTTATCTCAGATTTTATTGAGAATGCGATTTGGCAACATCTTTTCCAATTAGGTTTAGCTACTGAAGATGAGGTCAATTCACACCTTAAAGATTACAGTAAATATCCTTTAAATTTGAATTTAGAAGATGAACAAGACTAAGAATTTAATTATTCTTAGTTTTTTTAATCTTCTATTAAACACTATTACTTGCATATTACTTTAAAGTAATCCGCAAGTAATATCCAATTCTAATATCATCGATTGCTCGCATCATATATTACCTTTGTATTTCTTTTAGTCATATTATATATTACTATATTCAAAACCTTGGTATAGCTTACTTTCGAAAAAAATATATTAGCCATATAATGTATTACCTATATATTACTTTTAGCAATATATTATATTGTATGTATGTTAAATAAATTTTATTTAGTCATACAATATATTACCTATATATTTCTTTCTACGTATAAAAAATCTTACTAATGGTAATAATTAATTTAGAAACAAGATATTCCACTTATTAAGGCAATTTTATAGATAATAAGAATCTAAAAATCCACACCCATTGCCTAAAAACAAGTGGTTATACTCCAAGCCATTTTCATTCTTAAAATTACTTAGTACTTTATTTCTAAGACCAGTTCCTTATCATTAGCTATACCTAAGCTGTTTGTTTATTACATAAGTCATACTCGCATTCCTAATCATCATTAAAATACGTCTTAATATTTTTTTGTTCTAATACCACTATCCATAATCCAACTTTTCTTAATAGTAATTCTAGTGTATGCTTCTATTTATTAATAGACGTTTGACAAATAGAAAGTCACCCTAACTTTATTAGCATTAAAGCAGATTTACTTTCTATTATCTTAAGTCATATTATCTATTACTTTTATATTACTATCTTAAACTGCGTTGGTACTACTTTCTTACAAAGATAATATAGTAGAAATATAATATATTACCTTTATATTTCTTTTAGTCATGTACTAGATTTATATGTATTTAAATCTATTTTCTTTAGTGGTATAATCTATTACTTTTTATATTACTATATTAAAATTCATTGGTATTACTTGCTTACAAAGGTGATATAGTAGAAATATAATATATTATCTTTATATTTCTTTTAGTCATACACTAAGTTTATGTGTATTTTAATCTATTTTCTTTAGTGGGTATAATATATTACTATATTAAATGCTTGGTATTAATTGCTTACAAAGGTGGTATAGTAGAAATATAATATATTACCTTTATATTTCTTTTAGTCATACACTAGATTTATATGTATTTTAAATCTATTTTCTTTAGTCATGCTATCTATTACTTTTATATTACTATCCTAAAATATAATGTTATCACTTACTTCTGATGATAAGCTATTAGCCATAAAATATATTATCTTTGCACTTCTTTTAATTAAATGACGTATGGTAACATTTAAAAGAGAAAATATTATTATTCAACTTGATATTTATGTATTAGTGGAGGGGGAACAATGTTCAAATCCCTTCCTGAAGACCCAATAAAGTCAGGAAAGGATTAACTTCAATTTACTTAAATCTCACCTAACTACTAAAATCATACACCTAGAATTAAGTAATTAACATTTAGCAAAAGGACAGCAATTGTTATTCAATACTATTCATACTATCTCGCTGCTCATCGTCAATAATGTGTATATATAAGGCTGTTGCTGAAAGAGAACTTTGTCCTAACTGATTACTAACTGTCATTTGATTTTTTGTTACCTGGTAAAGCTTAGTAGCAAGAGTATGTCGCATTTTATGAGGTGTAACACGAGTTTTAAATTTAGTTGAATATTTAGCTACCATTTTTTCTATTGTATCTGTCTCAATTCGTTTAGCAGTTTTTTTGTAAGTAGTTAAAAATAATGCTTTCTCATTTTTTTCTGGAGCATATCTCTGTGTACGTACAGTTAAATAATTATCTAAATAGACCATAGCAAATGGTGCAATAATTACTGAATCTTTTTTTCCACCTTTTCGAATAACAGAAACTGTATTAGTGGCCAAATTTAAATCATTGATATTGATGTTTGCTGCTTCAGAAACTCGTAATCCAGTACCTAAAATAAGAGCATTAATCGCTAAGTCACGTTCAAGTGATTTTTTGTAGTAGGGGAGTTGCTTAAGGCTAATGGATTTAGGATAATCATATTCAATAAAGTTTAAATAGCCCATAGATTCATCACCCAGAAATAGTTTCTCTTTAATAGCCGCAGCTCTGCTAGAAAATGTCTCATTTGTCTTTACTGATTTAACTTTTAACATTACATTACGATCAAAATAAGAATTTCCATCTTCTTTTTCTGTTTCTGTAGTTAAATAGTTGAAAAGAGAGGAGAGGCTGGCCATCGTTCTTTTTACAGTATTGTAAGAAAGAGCTTCATTAGTATCAGAACTATTTAATTTTTGTCTAGAGAGAAGAGAAGACTTAAATAATTCAACATCTTCTTTTTTTAAATTCTCTAAAGCAGAGAGAGGGACTAAAGAAATTTTTTTCTTCTTTAACAATAGCTTCCGATAGAAGCCAATTAAAAAATCTACGATAC